>NZ_JBSGBY010000084.1:0-19201 GCF_053601505.1 Nocardia sp. NPDC004722 | reverse complement strand
GCCCGGGCGTCGACACGGGCACCCGGCCGCCACGGGTCGCCGGTCCGCTCGCCGCTCAGCTCGGCCCGGGCCGCGTCGCGAATGGCGTTGCCGTAGGCGCTGATTCGATTGCGATGGAAGGCGGGGGCGAGCAGCGCGCGCTCCCGCTTGTGTCGTGCGTCCCGGGCCAGAATGAGCGAGGCCGCGCCCACCATCGGCTCGATGGGATTGGGCAGCGGCGGCTCGAGCAGTTCGACAGGTGCCCGGAACACCTCGCGCGCTCCGTCCGGGGTGGCGGTGAACAGGACCGATCCCAGGCCGGGGATGCGCACCCGGAAGGGATCCCCGGCCTGTCCGTACCGGCGGGAGACGTACCACTCGAGGATGTCGGGCATGGCGCTCCAGGAGGTCGTGGTATTCATGGGCGCTAAGGCAAATCTGTTTGTTTCGAAATATAGGACTCCAGTCGTGTCGCGTCAGCAGCTTTCCGCCCGGATCGTGATCCCGGCGATCTCCGTCGTCACCCTGCTGCTCGGCGGCTGTGCGACCACCGTGAGCGGTCACCCGCGGGCCGCCTCCGGTGACAATCTGATTCCCGCCACCACCGCGGTCAAGCCGACGGGCAAGCCCGGGCCGGGCGCGCCGAGCACCACCCCGCGCGCGGACCGCGGCGGCCACACCGATTTCCAGGCCTCGATCGGCGATTGCGTGAAGCTGGGCGGCACCACCACCGACGCCACCATCGACTCGGCCGTGTGCGGCAGCCCGGACGCCAACTACCAGGTGACCGGTAAGGCCCCGATGAACGCCCAGTGCGGCAAGGGCGCCGACCAGGTCTACTACGAGACCCTCAACGGGATCGAGACCGGCGCGCTGTGCCTGACCATCGACTGGCGGGTCGGTGACTGCATGGAGGTCGGAACCGATGTGGCACACCGGATTCCGTGCACCACCCGGGATGCCACCGACGGCGTGAAGGTCGTCTCCATCCTGCAGAACACCACCAGCGTCGACTCCTGCCCCGGCGACAACCAGGGCTATGTCTACGAGGAACGCAAGGTCGTCGTCTGCGTCGACACGCTCTGATGCAAAGTCGACACGCTCTGATTCGAAAGAGAAGGGGCGGCGATCCGAAAATCGCCGCCCCGCAGTACTTCTCCGGCTAGATGGGGTAGTACCCGGAGCCGGTGCCGCCACGACCGTTGAGGTCGGCCATGATCGAGCTCATATTGGTGCCCACCTCGGGACCGAAACAGGCCACCGCCAGGTAGGCGTTCACCATGCCGACCAGCGTGGTGCCGACGACGACCGGTGCGCCGGAATCGCCTTCCACCACGCACATCTGGCTCCAGGTCTCGACGCTGGTGTCGAAGACGTCACCCCAGGACAGCCCGCAGGTGTTGCCGGTGGTGCGGCCCTCCTTGCAGACGATCATCGGGAATCCCGGCGGGCCGCCGAGTCCGGTGATGGTGACATTGCCGATCCGGTTGACCGGGATGACCCGGTCCGGGTTGAACTGGATGACGGCGTAGTCGAGGTCGTGGTTGGAGTAGACGAACTGCCCGATCTGCCCTGCGGCCCTGTCCTTCTCGGCCCAGACCTTGGCCCCGGCGTCGCCGCAGTGCCCGGCGGTGATGCCGACCAGGCGGCCGCCGCCGTCGTGGCCGATGGTGGTCACGGTGCACTCGAACTGGTCGTCAATGATGATTCCCGAGCCGCCGCCGATGACGGCGGGCGCGGGATCGGCGGTGGCGGCTCCGGCGCCGAAGAGCGCGGTGCTCAGTGCGACGGCGAAAGCGCCGCCCGCCCCGGCCAATTTCTTGATCATGTCCCTCCAGACGTCGGAAGCCGCACGAATCTCAACCTGCGGTTACTCATCCTGTCAGTATTCGTGCCCGGTTGCCTCTTGTACTGCCACATGTTGCCGAGCCGTGTCCTGCTGGGGTTCGGGGCTGATACCTAGTTGGATGGAGATATCGGAACAATGCACATGCGCTATCGAATTCCGATAAATTTGATCCTATAAATTGTTACCCGGTCGATGTTCACATCTGCGACCGTCGGTCTAAATTAGAACATGTTCTAGATAACTGCCTGGCTTTTTGGGCTCGAAACCAACCCTGATGTGGCTGTTCACAGCCATAAGACGAAAGTGATCCGGGTCTATGACCGGAACCACAATCGGTGATGTGCTTTTCCTAACTCCGTAGTAAGGTGCGTCAAGCAACAGTCGCCGGGGACGGGTAACTCCGGCGTCGAGAGGGGTAGTCAGTGCACGTGACCACGAGCCCGGCGGACCAGGGGAGTCCACCCGCGGCATCACGGATGAATGCGGCCGTGGATTGGGCCAAGGGGTACTGGCAGGACCATCCGAAACGCTCGCTGGAAACCGGCGGCCGGATGATGTCCATGGGCGTCTCGGCGGTCGCCGAACTTTTCATTGCCATTTTCCGCCGTCGCTTCCCGTTCGCGGAGTTCATCCGGCAGTGCGCCTTCATGGCCAATGTCGCGGCCGCCCCCACGCTGCTGGTCGCCATTCCCATCGGTGTCATCGTCTCCATCCAGGTCGGCTCGGTCGCCGGGCAGGTCGGTGCGACCTCTTTCATCGGTGCGGCCAACGGGCTGGGCATCATTCAGCAGGGCGCGCCACTGGTCACCGCGCTCATGATCGCCGGCGCGGTCGGCTCCGCCATCTGCGCCGACCTCGGCTCCCGCACCATCCGCGAGGAGATCGACGCCATGAAGGTGATGGGCGTCGACCCCATGCGCCGCCTGGTCGCTCCCCGCCTCGGCGCGGCCATGCTGGTCTCCGTACTGCTGTGCGGCTTCGTGGTTTTCGTCGGCTTCCTGACCGGCTATGTGTTCAACATCTTCGTGCAGAACGGCACCCCCGGCTCCTACATCGGCACCTTCTCGTCCTTCGCCATCACGACGGACCTGGTTGTCGCGCTGCTCAAGTCGCTCATCTACGGCCTCCTCGCCGCGATCATCGCCTGCGACTCCGGGCTCAATGCCAAGGGCGGCCCGGGCGGTGTCGCCAATGCGGTGAACACCGCGGTGGTCATGTCGGCCGTCATGCTCTTCGGCGTCAATCTGATCATCACGCAGCTCTACAACTCACTCTTCCCGCCGCAGGTGGTCTGAGCCGTGTCCGCTACTTACACACCGCCGCTGCTGCGGCCGCTCAACAAGCTCAAGGGTGTGGCCGGTGCGCCGCGCGACTGGCTGGCGCGCATCGGTCACCAGGTCTTCTTCTTCCTGCGCTCGATCGGCTCCATGCCGATGGCGTTCAAGCATTACCCCAAGGAAGTCTGGCGGCTGCTGTCCGACGTCACCTGGGGCAACGGCAATCTCGTGGTCGGCGGCGGCACCATCGGCGTGGTGCTGATCCTGTCGGCGTTCGGCGGCATGACCGTCGCCATCCAGGGCTACACCTCGCTGAACCTGCTGGGCCTGAGTCCTTTGACCGGTGCCATCTCCGCGTTCGCGACCACCCGCGAGCTCGGCCCGCTGCTCGCGACCGTCGCCTTCGCCGCACAGGCGGGCTGCCGGTTCACCGCGCAGCTGGGCGCCATGCGCATCTCCGAGGAGATCGACGCGCTGGAATCGGTTGCCATCCGGCCGCTTCCGTATCTGGTCAGCACCCGCATGATCGCGGCCATGATCGCCATCGTGCCGCTGTACTGCATCGCGCTGCCACTGGCCTACATCTCCTGCTCGCTGACCGTGGCCCTGGTGGGCGGCACCGCGACAGGCACCTTCCAGCACTACTTCTATCAGTTCCTGATTCCGCACGATGTGCTGTACTCACTGCTGAAAGCGGTGCTGTTCGTCGCGCTGACCACCTTTGTCCAGTGCTACTACGGGTATTTCGCCTCCGGCGGTCCCGAGGGCGTGGGCGTGGCGGCCGGTCGCGCGATCAAGCTGTGCATCATCGCGGTCGTCTTCGCAGACCTGTTCATGACCTTGGCGATCTGGGGCGTCAACCCCGGCATCCGGATCTCGGGATAGGGGGCCGCACACCATGCTTATCGATCCGAGTGGGCGCGGACCGACGATGCGGCAGCTGCTCATCGCCGGGGTCTGCGGCCTCACCGTCGTGGCCGTCGTGCTGGGCTTCCTGTTCGCCCGCTACCGCGGTTACGGCGTCGAAAAGGTCAATGTCACCGCCAATCTCACCACCACCGGCGACGGTCTGCCCGCCAACGCGGACGTGAAGTTCCGCGGCGTGCTGGTCGGCGCGGTCCACGACGTCACCGTCGCGGCCAAGGGCGAGAAGCAGGAGGTGCACATCGAGATGAAACCCGAGTACGCCCCCGGCATCCCGGCCAATGTCACCGCGCGCGTCGTGCCCTCCAACCTGTTCGCCGTCACCTCGGTCGAACTCGTCTACAACGGTGCGGATTCCACGCACCTGAAGGAGGGCTCGCAGATCGCGCAGGACGAGTCCAAGGGCACCATCGCCCTGCAGGACACCCTGACCAAGGTCCGCGACATTCTCGGCCAGATCGATCCGGTGCAGTTCGGCCGCGTGCTCGGCACGCTGTCCTACGCGCTGGACGGCAGCGGGCGCATGCCCGGCTCCACCGTCGAGCGGCTGGACCGCTGGCTCGAGCAGGTGCGCGGTTCGGTGCCGGACGTCGGCGGCTTCCTCGACGATCTGTCCGGTTCCATGCACGCGCTCAACCAGTCCGCGCCCGAACTCATGGGCGTGCTGAAGGATTCGGTCGAGACCGCCAAGACCATCTCCGACCGCCGCGCCGAGCTGACCTCGCTGCTGGCGGGTACCTCCAACACCATCGACAAGGTGAACGGGCTGTTCGCTCGCAACCCCGATGTCGGCAAGGACGTCACCAACGGGTCCAGCGCCTTGTTCGGCGCGCTGGCGGACAACCCGGACGCCATCCCGCAGGCCATCTCGAACCTCAACGACTCGGTGCGCAGGCTGAGTTCGACCTTCAATTGGGGTCCGCAGCAACAGATGCGGTGGAACATGGGCCTCACCTTCACCCCGTACAAGCCCTACACCCGTGACGACTGCCCGCGCTACGGCGACCTCGCCGCGCCCAGCTGCGCCACCGCGCCGCTGGTCTCGGATCCGGGCACGCTGCCGGAGGCCATGCGGCCCAAGGCCATCGACGCCGCGCAGGGCCTCCCGATCACGCCGCCGCCCGCGGGTTTCCCGCTGATCCCCGGCCTGACCGCCACCGGTACCCCCACCGACGCGCCCGACGCCGCCCAGAAGCCGGGCACCGACCCGCTCGCGGGCACCCCGCTGCAGGGCCTGTTCCCGAACCTGGCTCCGGCTCCGGCCGCGGCCGCTCCGGCGAGCCAGCCGGGTTCGGTGCCCACCGCCGGGAATATCGCCCTCACCGGTGACGACGCCATCACCGCCCTGCTGGGCCGGCGTCCGACCGCGGCCGAATACCTGCTGTTGAGCCCGATCCTGAAGGGTGCCACATTGCAAGTGACCGAAAACGGTGCCGGCCGATGAGCATTCGCAAACCGCTGATCGGATTCACCATCTTCGCGATCGTGTCCGTCCTGGTGACCGCGGTCATCTGGAACACGCTCGCACGCACTGTGTCGGGCAGCACCAACTCCTACAGCGCGACCTTCACCGATGTGCTCGGCCTGCGTGCGGGCGATGACGTCCGGATGGCCGGTGTGCGTGTCGGCAAGGTCGAGTCGATCGACCTGGACAAGAAGAACCAGGCGGTGGTGAAGTTCATCGTGCAGCGCGATCAGACGCTGTTCGGCGATACCAAGGCGCTGGTCCGCTACCAGAACCTGATCGGCCAGCGCTATGTCGCGCTGGCGCCGCCGGATCCGAAGAAGCCGCACACCGGTGATCATGTGGCGCTGAAGAACAACGCGTCGATCCCGTTGGAGCGCACCGAGCCGTCCTTCGATGTCTCGGCCCTGCTCAACGGATTCCAGCCACTGTTCCAGGTGTTGCAGCCGGAGCAGGTGAACAACCTGTCCAACACCTTCATCCAGGCGCTGCAGGGCGACAATGTGTCGCTGGCCGCGTTCATCACCCAGGCCGCCTCGGTGGCCTCGGACTTCGAACGCCGTGACGGCATCCTCTCCGATGTCATCACCAACCTCTCGGGCGTGATGTCCGGTCTGGCCAAGCGCGGCGACGAGCTGGAGACGCTGGTCACCCAGACCCGCGCGCTGATCGGCGGCCTCTACGCGCAGGGCCAGTCGCTGCAGTCCTCGACGGTCCAGATCGCCGACGCCACCACCGCTCTGGTCGGCATGTTCGGCTCCATTCAGCCCAAGCTGGTGCTGGCGCAGAACGCCAGCCACGACGCGCTGGCGCTGCTGCTCAACAACGGCGCCAAGCTGGACCAGGCGGCGGTGGACCTGCCGGCCATCCTGGCCAACGTGGGTAAGTTCACCCAGAACGGCACCTACGCCAACGCCTACGTGTGCAGCCTGGACGTCTCGCTGTACGGCATCCTCTTCCCGCGCGGCCTGTTCTCGCAGGTCGGCGGCAACTCCCACTCGGCGGTGTGCCGGCCATGATGACGAAACTCAAATCGCGCTTCAACGCCAACAAGAACTTCTGGCTCGGCGTGGGCGGCGTCGCCCTGATCGCCGCGCTGCTGCTGGGCTCCACCGCCTACAAGCAGATCGGCATCGGTCAGCAGACCGTCAAGGCCGAATTCGTGCAGACCGCCGGCGTCAAAGTCGGTGACAAGGTGGATGTCTCGGGCGTTCCGGTCGGCACCATCTCGGGCGCCGAGCTCGAGGGTGACCACGTGCTGATCACCCTGAACGTGGACAAGAAGGTCAAGCTCGGGCCGGACGCCAAGGCGTCGATCAAGATGGCGACGCTGCTGGGCGCGCGCTACATCGACCTGACGCCCGGCGACGGCTCCGGCCTCAAGGGCAACCGGATTCCCAAGTCCAACACCGTCGTTCCCTACAACCTGGCCGATGTGGTGCAGGAGGGCACGCCCAAGTTCGAGGAACTCGACACCAAGAAGCTGGCGGATTCGCTGAATCTGATCAACCAGCAGATGGGTGACACCCCGAACATGACGGTGCAGGCGCTCGACGCCATCGGCGCGCTGGCCAAGACCATGAACAGCCGCAAGGACCAGGTCGACCAGTTGCTCAAGGACCTGGACCGGGTCACCAAGATCCTCGGCGACAATCGCAACAGCCTGCTGCTGGTGATCACCCAGGGCGACGCCATCGCCAGCCGGGTGATGGAGCGCCAGGGCCTGCTCAAGAGCCTGCTGGACAATATCGCCACGCTCAGCGGGCAGTTGCAGCAGATCGGCGCGCAGAACCAGAATCAGTTCGGCCCGACCCTGATTCAGCTCAACACCATGGCCGAGGGCCTGCAGAAGAACAAGGACAATCTGGACCGGTTCCTGTCGATCCTGCCGCCGTCCGTCCGGCAGTTCAACAATGCCTTCGGTAACGGCAACTACGGCGAGGTCGCACTGCCGTGGCTGTTCCCGGACAACTGGCTGTGCTTCGCGCAGGTGAACGAGGGGTGCCACCAATGACACTCGGTATGCGAATTGCCAAGGCCGCCATGATCGGTGCGGTCGGCCTGTCCATCGGCTCATGCTCCATCGTGCCGCTCGGGGTGAAGGACGCCGCGGGTCAGACCCAGCACTTCACCGCGGACTTCCTCAATATCGCGGGCATGTTCGAGGGCAACCCGATCACGGTGCTCGGGCTCGAGGTGGGCCGGGTCGACAAGATCGTGCCGAAGGGCATGTACGCCGAGGTCCACATGACGGTGGACAAGGGTGTGGATATCCCCAAGAACGTTCAGGCCGCACTGGTTTCGCCGTCCATCGTGACCGACCGGCACATCGAGCTGACCCCGCGCTACACCGGCGGGGACAAGCTGAAGGACGGCGCACACCTGACGACCCAGCAGACCAAGACCCCGGTCGAGCTGGACACCATGATCAAGACCATCGACAGCTTCGCCGCCGCGCTGAAACCCCAAGAGGGGCAGGACGGCGTCGGTCCGCTCTCGGGTCGCGTCCTGTACCCGATGATGAACGGCAACGGCGAGAAGATGCGCGATGTGCTCAACGCGCTCTCGGGCGCGTTGAAGACCGGTGTCGACAACAAGGACGCCATCTCCACCATCATCATCAAGCTCAACGAGCTGACCAGCATGCTGGCCGACAACGACGATTCGGTGCGCGGCTTCAGCAACAAGATCACCCAGATGACCGGGCTGCTCGCCGATCAGGCCCCGGGCCTGCAGGCCACGCTGGATCAGCTGAACGCCTTCCTGGCCAACACCAGTGGCGCGTTCTCGCAGTACTCCGATCAGCTCAACGGCACCCTCACCGGGCTGACCGCGGTGACCAAGCAGCTGCGCGACAACGCGGCCGGGGTCACCGAGATCGTCGACGTGGCACCGCTGCTCATGCAGAACCTCGACAAGTCGGTCAACCGGCAGGGCAACTTCATCCGCCTGCACGCCATCCTGGGCACCACGCTCTCCGGCGAGATGGTCAGCTTGTTCTGCGAGCGCATCCAGATGAAGTCGGACGGTTGCCGCACCGGCAAGATGGAAGATTTCGGACCCGATTTCGGGCTCATGGCGGCGATGTTGGGAATGACCAAATGAGTAATCGCCTGTTGCGGGAGCTGCGTTCGGGCCGTGCGGCCCGGCGTGCGGTCGTCGCCATCGCGGTCTCGGCGACGGCGGTCGTCGCCTCCGGGTGCGGCCTCACGGTGGAGAGCCTGCCGCTGCCCAAACCCGGTGCGGGCGGCGAGACCTACACCATTCACGCGACCTTCGACAATGCGCTGAACCTGCCCGACCAGGCCAAGGTCAAGGTCGGCGGTTCCGATGTCGGGGTGGTCACCAAGATCACCACCAAGGATTTCCACGCCTATGTGGACCTGGCCATCCGCAAGGACATCGAGCTGCCCAAGGGCACGACCGCCGAACTGCGCCAGGCCACCCCGCTCGGCGACGTGTTCGTCTCGGTCATCACCAAGCCCAAGACCGCGACCGACACGGTGATGCTGAAGAACGGTGACACCATCACCGACACCTCGGCGGGCGCCACCGTCGAAGAGCTGCTGATGTCGGTGTCGTTGCTGTTCAACGGCGGCGGCATCGCCAGCCTGTCCAAGCTGACCTCCGAGATGGACTCCATCGTCGGCGGCCGCGGCGAACAGCTGGGCCATGTGCTCAGCCAGATGACCAGTGTGATGGCCAGTCTCAACAAGAACAGCCAGCGCATCGACGGCACCCTCGCCGGCTTCAGCGCACTGGCCGACACCATCGAGGCCAACCATCAGCAGCTCGGCCAGGTGGCCGACACCCTGCCCGGCATGATCGGCGCCATCGCCGAGAACAACCAGGCGCTGGGCGATCTGCTCACCAAGATCTCGACAACCAGTGCGGCACTGGGCGATTACGCCAACACCACCTCGGATTCGCTGGCCAGCCTGCTCGACAATCTTTCCCAGCTGATGACGGCGCTGTCCAAGACCGATCAGACCCTGGGCCCCGCGCTCGACGCCCTGCACGAGATCCGGCCCAAGGTCGACGCCTCGTTCAAGGGTGACACGCTGGCCGTGGCCGCCACCCTTTCCATGCTGGATATCGGTCTGCTGACCGACCCGGCCAACAGCAAGTTCCCGGATCTCAAGGACCTCAACGACTTCGGGGGCAGCCTGATCCAGGTCCTGCAGATCATCTACGGCCGGATCAACGGGGGACACCGATGAACTGGGTGAAAAGCCACAAGAACCTGGTGTCCAACGCCGCGCTCGTGCTGATCCTGCTGCTCGGCGCGTCCTACCTGGCGATCAGCGTGATGCGGGTGAACCCGCTGCGCCAAACCTACCGGGTGACAGTCAATCTGGACCGTTCCGGCGGTCTGCAGGCGGGCAATGACGTCACCCTGCGCGGTTACCGCATCGGCAAGGTCACCGACATCAAGCTCGTCGACGACGGCGCGGCCATCGCGGCCACCGCCGAGATCGACAAGAAGTACTCCATCCCCACCGACACCGTGGTGGCGGTGGGCGCGCTCTCGGGCGCGGGCGAGCAGTACATCGACTTCCGCCCGAATGTCGAGTCGGCGCCGTTCCTGCACAACGGATCCGTGATCGCGTACGACGCGAACAAGGTCAAGACGCCCACCCCGGTGTGGTCGGTGCTCGACAATGCCAGCGCCATGATCTCCGAGATCGACCCGAACAAGTTCAGTGTCATCCTCACCGAGCTGGACACCGCGCTCTCCGGCGGGCCGGATCAGCTGCGCTCCATGATCGACGCGATCAGCCTGGCCACCACCGGCCTGGACAATCTGCTGCCGCAGACCACCAATCTGCTCAAGAACCTGCAGACCATCACCGGTACCACCTCGCTGGCGCAGCCGGATCTGGGTACGCTGACCCGTAATTCGAGTGTGTTGTTCAATCAGTTCAACGACGCGAATGCCGAACTCCAGAAGATCCTGGAGCAGGCGCCAGGTCAGATGCAGGCCCTCGGCGCGGTCTTGGACAAGACCGCCGATCCGATGACCAGCCTGGCCACCAACTTCGCGGCCATCACCAAGGCCGCGCAGCTGCGCACCCCGGCGCTGCGGGCACTGTTCCCGTCGCTGGTGGTCGGCACCTCCGCGATGGGCGTCCCCGGGCACGACGGCGAGTTCTACACCATCGTCGACATCTGGCCGCGTACTTGGTGCGACTACGTCACCAAGAAGGTCCGGCCGGACGTGGCCACCGACAGCACCTTCCCGAAATGGGCGGGCTACTGCCAGAACCCGCCCATGGATCAGCAGATCCGCGGGTCGGGCAATGCCCCGCGACCGGATGTGCCCAACAATGGCGCGCTCCCGCCCGCCGGCTCGGATCCGAACGAGCGGACCCTGCCGCCGCTCAAGTGAGTGCCTGTCGCAGCTCTTATGCGCAACAGGCATACTCGCTGACGAAACCTAGACGGTGCGTCCGCAGCGCACCGGGAAAGTGATCGATACATGTCGGATGACGCTGCCCAGGACAAGAAAACCGAAGACGATTCCATCGCCGAGGCCGATGCCCAGGACAGCGCAGCCAGCGCCGAACAGGCCACCGACAGCGTCGAGCAGGCTGCCGACAGCGCCGAACAGGCTGTCGCCAAGCCGGAGCTGACGAAGGCGGAGCCGGTCACCGAGGTGATCGCGCAGGAGACGCCGACCGAGGTGATCGCGACCGCCGAAAAGACCGAACCGGCAGCCGAATCGACGGCGGCCGCTCCGGACGCCGACAAGCCGCGGGCCGAACTGCCCAACTCCTCGCTCGCGGGCAAGATCGCCGTGCCGATGGCGGCGCTGATCGCGCTCGGCGTGCTGCTGGTCGCCTCGCTGGCCGGGCTCGGCGCGTTCTGGTGGCAGTCGCACACCAAGAGCAATGAACTCGCCGAGCGCGATTCCGCCAGCGCGGCCGCGTGCAACTTCGCCCGCGCCGTCTCGGTCTACGACCAGAGCACCTGGAACGACTTCGGTCCCCGCGTGCAGGCGCTGATCACCGGCGAGTTCAAGACCATGTTCGATCCGATGGCCGGCGACGTGAAGGACATCCTGTCCAGCGCGCACGCCAAGTCCTCGCTGAACGTGCTGCGCTGCGGCTGGGAGTCCGGCGACTCGGACAAGGCGACGGTGCTGGTCAGCCTGACTCAGACCTCCACCAACGACTTCCACAACAAGCCCATCGTGCTGACCATCCCGACCTACGTCGAGCTGGAGAAGCACGACGGCAAGTGGCTGGTCTCGAAGTTCCAGCCGGTCTACGCCGGTGACGAGAACCCGCTCTTCCCGGGCGCGGGCGGCAACGACCAGCAGGGCGTCCAGCCCTCGGGTACGCCCGGAGCTCCCGCCCCGTCGGCGACGCCCTCGGGCCAGCCGCAGCCTGCGCCCACCAGCGCGGCCCCGAAGCCGGGCAACTAGCAGCACCTATACGAAGGGCCTGTCTCCGGAATCCGCCGGGGACAGGCCCTTTCGTCATCCTGTGGAATGACAGCGTCAGAACAGCGTGAGCGCCTCGGGCGCCGGGGCTTTCGCGGCCGCCGCGCGGTGGCGTGGCGTCTGCGGCGCGGAATGCGTGGCGGCCGTGACCTTCTCGGCGGCCCCGACCTTTTCCGCGTCGGCGGGCTTGGTGATGGGCAGCGGCTCGGTCTTGGGCTCCTGGATCGGGAGCGGCTCGGTCACCGGGTCTAAGGGCCCCGGCTCCTCCGGTTCGGTGACGCCGGAGGCGGCGGCCCGCCGAGCGGCCTGCCCGGCCAGCGTGTCGGCCTGCTCGTTGAAGTAGTTGCCGACGTGGCCGCGCACCCAGCGGAAGCGGACCGGGCCGGGCCGGGTGGCGATGGCGCGGTCGATCTGCTGGATCAGCTCGACATTCTTGACCGCCGCGCCCGTGGAGGTCTTCCAGCCGTTGTTGCGCCAGCCGTTGATCCATTCGGAGGCGCACTTGATGGCGTAGAGCGAATCGCTCTCGATGAGCAGGGGTTCCGCGCTCGGATGCGCGCGGATGGCCTCGAGTAGTGCACGCAACTCCGCGATCTGGTTGGTGCCCGAGGGCCCACCGCCGCTTGCCGACCCGCCCGTGTGATTGACCCAGGCCCAGCCGATCGCGCCGCCCGGATTACGCAGGCATGATCCGTCGGTGCTCACGATGATCATGCGGCCTACCCTACGCGATCCGGCCGACAAGATCGGTGCCGTGGAATTCCTCTATCTCCCTACGCAATTGCGACTCCGTTCGCCGGACCGTGGCCTGCACCAATGCGGCCGCCATCTTTCCCAGCAACTTGCCGGTGAGACCGCGCGGCACCCAATACTCGGTCTCCGAGGTCAGCACCGCGCGGCCGTAGCCGAGCGGATCGAAGCGCAGGGTGATGACACAGAAGTTGTTGCACGCCGACGTCGGCTTCCCCGTCCGGCGTCGGCGCAGTGTGTACTCGATGACCGCGTTGCGGCGGTAGTCGGAGATCTCACACTCGATGGTGGGATGCCACAGGCCGACCCGCAGGGTCGCGGCGAAGACGGCTCCGGAACCGTGATCGGAATCCCCGATCGGCTCGAAGGCGACGACGCCGAAGGCCCAGTCGGGCACGAACTGATGGTTGTCCGTGTACGTGAACGCGACCTCCACCGGTGCTCCGACGTCACTCGCGTACTTGAAATGGCCCATAGGCTGCTCCCTGTCCCACGGCTGCCACCAAAAGTACTACAGCAATCCTATTTATTGCAGGGAGTCGCCCAAACGGGGTTGCTCGACAGGTTCAGGCGGTGTCGTTCAAGCGGTCGCGGTGTCGTTCAAGCGGTCGACGATGTATTCGGCGATGGGCAGCGCCGAGGTGGCCGCGGGCGACGGCGCATTGAGCACGTGCACTGAACGCGGGGTGCGCTCCAGCAGGAAGTCGTGGGCCAGCGTGCCGTCGCGCAGCACCGCCTGGGCGCGGATGCCCGCCTCCCGGGGCTGCAGGTCGGCGGCGGTCAGCTCCGGGCAGTAGCGGCGGCACTCGGCCAGGTAACCGCGTTTGAACAGCGAGTTCCGCATCTCCCGCAGCCCGGTGCGGACATTGGCGGCGGCCACCCGGTGAAAACCCGGATAGCCCAGGATCTCCCGGGCATCGCGCAGATTCACGCTGCCCTTGCGGTATCCCTCGCGCGCCAGGCCCAGCACCGCGTTCGGCCCGACGGTCAGCTCGCCGTCGATGGTCGGGCTCAAATGCACACCCAGGAACGGCAATTCGGGATCCGGGATCGGATAGATGAGCGTGTTCACCAGACCTTTGCGCGCCGCGGGCAGTCGGTAGTACTCGCCCCGGAACGGCACGATGCGCAGCGCGACGTCCAGTCCGGCCCGCCGCGCCATCCGATCGGCCTGGAGTCCGGCGCACACCACCAGTCGCCGGGCTTGCCAGCTCCCGGACGGCCCGGAAATGGTTACCGCTGAGTCTGTTTCGCTGATGGCCGTGATCTCGGTGCCGAGCGCGATCTCGCCCCCGGCCGTGCGGACCTGCTCGGCCAGCGCCCGGGTGACCTTGCCGTAGTCGATGATGCCGGTGCTCGCCACGAACAGCGCCCCGACCCCGGTGATCCGCGGTTCCCGCCGCCGCAGCTCGGCGGCGTCGAGCAGGTCCACCTCGACGCCATTGGCGACCGACCGCTCATAGAGCGCGAGCATGCGCGCGTGTTCGGCGGCGTCGGTGGCCACCAGCAGTTTTCCGCACTCCTCGAACGGAATCCCCTGGGCCGCGGCGAATTCCTTGGTGAGCTGCGCGCCGCGCACGCACAGCCGCGCCTTCAGGCTCCCCGGCTCGTAGTAGATGCCCGAATGGATGACCCCGCTGTTGTGGCCGGTCTGGTGCAGGCCGAGTTGCCCGGCCTTCTCCACCAGCAGCAGGCTCGCCCCGGGATGGCGTTCGAGAACGCGGTGCGCGGTCGCCACCCCGACGATGCCGCCGCCGATCACGCAGAAGTCGTACACACCGGGAAGTCTCACACAGCGGTGAGGCCCGAGTCTTCCCGATTCGCGACGGGGTCGGTGGCAGGGACGGGATGGCGGGCGATCTGCACGCCGTAGCGCCCGAGCGACGGGTCCGACAATGTCAGCGTCACGTCACCGTGGCTGTCCACATCGGTCCGCAGCTGGGTATTGGCCGTCGGATCGCCGGTGATGCCCAGCTGCTCGCCCAGCGGGCTGCGCAGCAGGATGTCGGCGAACGTGGCGAAGACATTGGTGTCGACGGTGAGCGAGATCGAATTGTGCTGTGCCGCAGCGACCTGCGCACCCAGATAGGTGGTGCCGAGCCGGACCTGGCCGACGAGCGGGTGCGGAGTGTCGGCCGCGGTGGACGCTCCGGTGCTGGGAACCCGGACCGGGATCGACCGCACCGGAACCGATTCCATCGGGTTGGTGGTGAAAAGCGAGGTGAGCCCGACCTTGTCGGACAGCGGTCCCGCCACCCGATCGTCCGGTTGGGTGGATCCGCCGCCGAGTTCGACGAGCGCGGGGTGTTCGGTCGGCGGTGCGGCGAGCCGCCCGGGCTCGTGCGCCATCTCGTTGGCGATGTAGGAACCGGCGGCGACGGTCAGCCCGATGCTGGCCATGCTCGCGGTGACGATGGCGCTGTAGCGGAACACCTGCGCGGTGCGGCGGATCGACCCGGCCGCCTGCGGCGCGAGTTCATGCGACATGACTGGTGCGTCCTTTCCCTCTCCCCTGGTCCCCCTGCGTCTGGACGACGCAGCGACCCGCACCATTGAAAGTCGTACGCGCGTCCAGGTTACGGTGACCTCAGGTAACACCGGCCACCGATATGACCAGGATCACAAGATGGAAAGCTTGGACATCATCAGGTTTTCCCCGTCGAAAGCCTGGGTAAAAACCTCATAGCGGCGAGCGCCAACTCGACTGCCATCGAAGAGACCTCCGGCCAACGGCGTCCGGTCGGCACCAGGCACGGCGCACCCAGGCTGGCGCTCGTTCGCTCCCTCTCGGGGACCTCGTTTCCCTGAAGGACCAAGCCCTGTGGGAATTGGGATTCTGGTCGGAGGCCGGGATGACGGCGGGTCAGGCGAACTGACCCGCCGTTCGGCCGCTTCCGGGGGGACCGGCGAAAGCCTGGGCCAGGCCGAGCCATTCGCGCGCGTCGTCCCCGCGCACGTCCAGGGCCAGATCGTCGAAGTGCCGTCGCTGGGTCACCAGCTGGCAGAAATCCAGGGCCGGACCGGTGACACGCTGCGCGGCATCCTCCGGTCCCCAGGTCCATTCGCTCCCGTCCGGAGCCGTCAGCTCGACGCGGAATTCCTCGCCGGGCGCGGTCTTTCCGTGCGTCATGTACGCGAAATTGCGGGTCCGCACGCCGATGTGCGCGATATGACGCAGGCGTGCGGTCGGTTCGCGGGTGATGCCCAGACAGTCGGCCACGTCCTGGCCGTGCGCCCAGGTCTCCATGAGGCGCGCGGTGACCATCGACGCCGGGCTCATGGGCGGCCCGAACCACGGCAGCTTGGTGCCCGCCGGGACCGTGCGCAGCGCCTCGACCAGCGCGGCGCGATCGCGGCGCCAGTCGGCGAGCAGTTGCGGCGCAGGCGTTTTCGCGCCCGCCTCGGCGGCCTCGTCGACGAAGGTGAGGACCTTGGGCAGGGCCTCCTGGACCAACTCGTCGAATTTCACCGCGTCGGTCGCGGACACCACGGCGACCTGATCGGTCCAGTTCAGGTGGGCGATCTGGTGGGCGATGGTCCACCCGGCCGCAGGGGTGTCACGCTGCCAGTCGGCGGGATCGAGGTCCGCGACCAGCCGATCGAGATCGGCGCATTCGGCGGTGAAGTCGGCGAGCAATGCCTCGAGATCGGCCACCCGGCCAGCATCGCAGCCGCTCCGGAAAAATGCAAGCACGCGTGCTTGCTTTTCCGGCCGCTCGTGCCCGGTGCTGAAAAGTGGCCGCTACCAGCCGAAAAGAATGAGATGCACGGCACCGACCACCAGGCCCAGCGCCGCACCGTGCAGATACAGCAGCCACGCGTCCTGCTCGATCGAGGCGTAGAACATCTCCATGAATTCGCCGGGCGTGAGCTGTTGCAGCTTGCGGGCGGCGAACTCGTCGATCTTCTTGGCCTGGGCCGCCGCGAATTCCGGATCGTCGGCCAGGCTCGGGGCCAGGCTCACCGCGGCCGTGGTCGCGCCGATCTTCAGATTGTCGAACTGCCGCTTGCCGAAGACGCTGCGCACCACCGAGTGGGTGGGACCGAGCTGGCGGTGGATCTCCTGGGAGATGAGCCGCTCCAGCAGCTGCCGGGTCTTGTCGCCATTGGGTCCGTCGAGCAGTTCGCGGGCCAGGTTCGGCAGGGTGAGCACCTGGTAGGCCAGGATGTGCGAGAGATCGGCCGCCGCCTCGGGCTGCCGCTTGGCCAGCAACGCCTGCTTCCACAGGTACTTGTAGCGCGGTTGCGGATCGCCGGGCTCGAACACCACCTTGACCGCGATCACGTTCACGATCACGCCGATCAACGCGGTCGCGGACAGGATGATCAACCAGCCCGGCAGCCAGCCCAGCACCGGAATGTGGTGGTGCACCTGCATATACAGGGCCAGCAGCAGGCCGAAGGGCGCGCCCAGCAGGCCGATCCGCACCATGAACCGCAGCTCCGGCGCGGCGATGGTGGTGGTCAGGTCCTTGAGGATCTCCGGATTCTCGCGCAGGTACCGGATGACGAAATCCTTGATGTCGATGAGCTGATCGACATTGTCGCCGAGCTGGTCGAAGGCGCGCCGCGCCAGCGTCGGCAGCTCGCGTTCGATGCGCTGGTAGAGCACATTGCGCACGGCATTGGGGACCGCGCCCCACAGGTCCGGGTTCTCCTGGTTCATGATCTCGTCGACCATGGCCGGGACCTGCTTGCGGCCCACCTCGGCGATGTAGTCGGCGATGCCCTCGAGGTCGAGTTCGTGAATGAAGTCGCGGGGACTGCCGATGCGCATCAGCGCCTTGTCGACGCAGATGCTGGCCATCTTCTCCGAGCGGGCGGGGATGAAGCCCTGGAAGCCGAGCCGCTTACCGTCGCCGGAGAAGGTCGGCAGCACCTGCACGCGGCGCGGGAAGTAGGGGTAGAGGTACTCCAGGCCCGGGATCCGGTAGCCCTTGAAATAGACCGGCCAGAACAACATCAGCACGCCGGTCCAGTTGGTGAGCCACCCGGCGATGGCGCTGAAGACGGGGAAGCTGATCAGATTCACGACGAGTTCGGACTGGCCGGTCAGTCGTTCCCAATCGAGGAACAGGCCCGAGGCCAGTGTCGTCATAGCAGCGTCCCCCTACGGCCGAGCTGATGGTGAGAAATCGGACTCCCAAGAACGTACCGTGTCGTGGCCCGGACTAGCCGGTGACCGGGACGTAGTCTGCGGCGGGTCCCGGAGTCCGGAATACTGGTCGATCGACCAATAGTGCGAAGGTGGGAGTTCGGCATGTCATTGGATCGTCGTGGGTTCTTCACCGGCACCGCCGCGGCCGGGGTGGCCGCGCTGGCCGCGACAGCAGCGACCGCCCGGGCCGACAACGCCCCGGCGGAGGGCAAATTCGCGCTCCCCGATTCCGATCGTCTGCGCGTTCTCCTCACCGGCGACGCGGGCACCGGCGCGCGCCCGCAGTGGCAGGTCGCCGACGCCATGCGCGAACAGCATGCGCGCGAGCCGTTCTCCTTCGCGCTCGGCCTCGGCGACAACGTCTACGAGCAGGGCCCGTGGTCGGATGACGACGCCCAGTTCGCGGCCAAGTTCGAGGACCCCAACCACGACCTCGACTTTCCTTGGCTGATGGTGCAGGGCAATCACGACAACTCCTCGATCCTGCCCGGCGACGGCGGGTGGCTGCTGCGCGGCGACCACGAGGTGGCCTATCACGCGCGCTCGCGCCGGTGGTTCATGCCGTCCCGCTATTACTCGGTGCGGATCCCGCAGGAGCGGCCGGTGGTCGAATTCTTCGTGCTGGACCTGAATCCCATCGCCGCCTACCTGCCGCCGCTGTTCCAGCCGTACTGGGCCGCGGACGGTCAGTTCATGACCGAGCAGGCGGCCTGGCTGGATCGGGCCATCGACGAGTCGCCCGCGCACTGGAAGATCGCCTGCACGCACCACCCGTACCTGAACAACGGGCCGCACGGGAATGCCGGGGAATACGAGGGATTGAGTATCGAGCCGATCGACGGGCGCTATGTGAAGGACTTCTTCGAGGCGCACGTGCTGGGCCGCTGTCAGTTCCTGCTGTCGGGCCATGACCACTCGCTGCAGGTGCTGGAGCCGAATACCGCCTCGAAGGGCACGCGCCAGATCATCTCCGGAGCGGCGGCGAAGTCGGTGCACGACGAACCGCACACGTCCGGGCGGCACACGCCGAATACGGCGCTCTACGAGAACTATTCGGATCTCGGCTTCATGGTGCTGGACCTGACCCCCACGTCAGCGGACCTGGGGGTCTACACCGTCGACCTCTCGAACGGACAGTCCACCAACGCTTTCCAGCGTCGGCTGGCCTAGGGCTTCAGGACAATCCGGATCGGGTTGCCCTCCTTGGCCTCCAGGGCGTGCACGGCCTTGGCGGCATCGGCCAGCGGCACGACCGCGCTGACCGAGCGGGAGAAGTCGACCCGTTGCAGCCCTTGCAGTTTCACCAGCTTGCTCACGTCCTCGGGCGCGGAGCCGTAGTGCCCGCGCACCTGCT
>NZ_JBSGBY010000083.1:0-19250 GCF_053601505.1 Nocardia sp. NPDC004722 | reverse complement strand
CCTGCGACGGGCACATGGAACCTTTCGCTGACGCGGAAGCGCCGCGGTTACGCGAATTGCGTTCCAGCGCGGCTGTTCTCGGCGTAGCCAGGGTCGAGCACCTCGGCTACGCCGACAGCGGTCACGGCCCGATCCTGTACCCGGATCCGCCCGGACGAACCCGGTTCGTCAGGGCGGATCCCGTCGAGGCGGCGGATCGACTCGCCGCGATCCTGCGGGAGGAACGCCCGGACGTGCTGCTGAGCTACGACCGCAACGGCGGCTACGGCCATCGCGATCACGTTCGAGTCCACGAGGTGGGCCTGCTGGCCGCGAAGGCCGCGGGTGTCCCCCGGGTCCTGAATGCGACCATGCCGCGAGAGCTGTTCCGAGGACTCACCATCCCGGCCCGCTTGCTCGGCTACGACGCCGCCGCGATTCGCGACGGCTACACCGCGCGCGCCGACATCACGCACCGTATCGACGTCGGAGCCTTTGCCGCGCAACGCATGAGCGCGCTCGCCGAGCACCGATCGATCCTCGAAGGCCGCAGCCGTTTCGCCCGGATCGCCCGCGCCCTGCGCCGCGTACCGACCCCGATTCAGGCGCGGCTGTTCAGGTGGGAGTGGTTTGCCGAGGAAGGTGTGCGCCGTGCGGACTCGGGTCCCCTCCAGGACCTCGGAGTAGTTTGAGGTCCGGGCACCGCCGCGCGCTCACCGCCTCGGAAGCCCCCGGCTGACGGGGCTTGACCTGGAGCGCACTCCAAAACATACGTTGGTCCCATGAGCAGAATCCTGATCACGGGGGCCAACAAGGGCATCGGCTTCGAGACCGCACGGCGATTGTTGCAGGCGGGCCACACCGTCTACCTCGGGAGCCGCGACGCCGAGCGCGGCGAGAAGGCGGCAGCGGAGCTGGGCGCGAAGGCAATTCAGATCGATATCGAAGATGACGCCTCGGTCGAGGCCGCGGCGCAGCGGATCCGCGCCGAGGGCGGGCTGGATGTGCTGATCAACAATGCGGGCATCCAGGCCGAGATGAGCGCGGACGCCACGGTGATCGGCGCGGCCGATCTCACCGCGGACATCATGCGAAATACGTTCGAGACCAATGTCTTCGGCACGGTGCGGGTATTGCACGCCTTCCTGCCGCTGCTGCAGGAAGCGCCCGTCCCGGTGGTCGTGAACGTGAGCAGTGGACTGGCGTCGCTGACGCTGACCGCGGAGCCCGGCACCTCCGCATACCGCTATCCGGGCATCGCCTATCCGGCGTCGAAGACCGTCGTCAACGCGCTGACCATCCAGTACGCCAAGGCATTCCCGAAGCTGCGGATCAACTCGGTCGAGCCCGGCTACACCAAGACCGACCTGAACCTGAACAATGGCCACCAGACCGTGGAGGAGGCCGCGGAGATCATCGTCCGGATGGCGCAGATCGGCGCGGACGGACCGACCGGCGGGTACTTCGACATCAACGGTCCGCTGCCCTGGTGATCGACTCCCGTATGTTCGACTCTTGTGGATGCAGAGCTGGGACGACGATCACTGCTGGGGCTGGGTTCGGCGGTCGCGCTGAGTGCCGCGCTGACCGCGTGCGGCGGCGGTAAGAAGAAGCACGACAAGCCGACCACCACCCCGGCCGTGCCGCCACCCGCCGGTGGGCCGCTGCCGGACACCGTGATGATCATCCGGCACGCCGAGAAGCCCACCGGCTCCGGCAAGCCCTACGGCATCACCGAGGACGGCGAACGAGACGAGGAATCGCTGACCGTCCGGGGCTGGACACGCGCGGGCGCGCTGGTCGAACTGTTCGACCCGCGCGGCTCCGACGGCAAACCCGCCCCGCTGCGCCCCGGACTGGCCAGGCCCGCAACAATTTTCGCGTCCGATCCGGGCGGTCACGGCAGCAAGCGCCCCGGTCAGACAGTGACGCCGCTGGCGGCCGCACTGAACCTGACGATCGACAGCCGCTTGCCGAAAGGGCAGGAGCCGCAACTGGTCGCCGCCCTCGCGGGCGCGGCAGGGCCGGTCCTGATCAGCTGGCAGCACGAGAACATCGGAGCCATCATCGCCCAGATCGGGGCCGTGAGCCCGACGCCGCCGAAGTCCTGGCCCGACGACCGCTTCGACGTCGTCTACGTCTTCACCCGCAGCGGTGCGGGATGGAATTTCACGCAGGTGCCACAGCTACTGCTCGCGGGCGACTCCCCCACGCCGATCGGCTGAGAATCGTTCCCCGACAGCGGGTTCAGATCGCGACGCCGACCAGATGCCCGATCACATAGGTCGTGATCATCGCCAGTGCGCCACCCGCCAGTACCCGCACGGTCGCCCGGCCCACCGGGGCCTGACCCAGATGCGCGCCGACCGCGCCCGTGATCGCCAGCGCCGCGAGCACCGCGGCCATCGTCACCGGCACCCGAATCGCCTGCGGCGTCAGGATTGCCAGCAACGGCAGCAGCGCGCCGAGAGTGAACGACAGCGCCGACGAGAACGCGGCATGCACCGGATTGGTGAGCTCGTCCGGGTCGATACCCAGCTCGGCCTCCGCGTGCGCGGTGAACGCGTCCCGGGCGGTGAGCTCCTCCGCGACGGCCTGCGCGGTCGCCGCCGACAAGCCCTTCGCGCGGTAGATGGCGGCCAGTTCGGCCAATTCGGCCTCGGGCTGCTCGGCCAGCTCACGACGCTCGGTCTCCAGCAGCGCGCGTTCGCTGTCGCGCTGTGTGCTCACCGACACGTATTCGCCGAGAGCCATCGACACCGCACCGGCAGCCAGGCCGGCCACGCCCGCGGTCATGATCGCGGTGCTATTGCTGGTGGCCGCCGCCACGCCCACCACGATGCCCGCCACCGAGACGATTCCGTCGTTCGCTCCCAATACGCCGGCGCGCAGCCAGTTCAACCGCGTCGCCAATCCCACCGCATGCGGCTCGGCCGGATGCGCGATGGCCACCGACCCCTCGAAATCGTCCCTCACCAGGGGAACGGTAATGCTTCACACGATTTCCCGCCAGCAAAGAAAGGCTCACCGTATTTAGGTAATGCATTGCATACCAATCATTTTCGGGTCGATGGCCAGGTCGTGACGTGGGACACGGGGATCGCGACACGTTTGCGACAAGGAGTTTCTCGGCGGATCAGCCCATGCGCGCGGGAAGTTCGCCGTAGCGTTGTCCTCGGCGCGAAGCGGATCAGTCAAGAGAGCGGCGAGATGCGGCCACAACCGGCAGCGATCGGATTTCTCCGGCACGATGTGTCGGGGGCGCAACAGCAGTGGGACGAGGCGCAGATTCAGCATCTGGCCCGCCGCCTCGGCTACGACCTGTGCAAGACCCTCATCTTCGGTCCCGAGACCGACCGGCCGATGTTGCGGGTGCGCACCACCCTCTCGCGCCTCGCCGCCGACGCGGTCATCGTCCCCAGCCTCGCCCATCTCGGCGGCCGCATCCCGGACGATCTCGTCGAGATCGCCGACATCATTACCGTCAGCCCCGAAAACACCTACGCCCGCTGGGTGATTCCGCCGACCGAGTAGTGCGCGGGCCGCGCGGCACGCACAATCGTGGAAGGCGATTTCGCTAGCGCAAGGGAGACGCACCGATGTCCGCACCCTCATCCGGTCGAGCGGCCTTCTACCGCTACGTGAATCCCGTCATTCGTCTGCTGGTCCGGGCCGGGGTCGGTGTGGGCGGCAGCGAGGCCGACCTGCTCAGAACCTTGCAGGTCGACGGCCGCGTCTCCGGTCGCACCTACGAGGTGCCGGTCCGGGTCGCCGTCATCGACGGGGAGCGCTACGTGATGACCATGCAGGGCGATACCGCCTGGGCGCGCAACCTCCGCGCCAGCGGCAAGGCCCGGCTGCTGTACCGCGGCCGCGCCGAGCATGTCGAGGCGAGAGAGCTTGTCGGTGAGGAGAAGACCCGATTCCTCACCACGCTGTTTCACGACCCGATCTTCGCCCGGCGCGCCCGCTCGGTACTGAGATCACGGCTGGGCGAGGCGCCGGAAGACCTGGACGAGAACAGTATTCGTGTTCTCGGGGAGACGTGGCATCCCTTCCAGCTCAGCACATCCGGCGCCTGACCCGGATCAGGATTCCAGGACCTCGCGCAGACGCTTGGCGAAGGCGTCGGGCTGCTCCATGAAACCGCCGTGGCCGCCGGGGAACAGCGTGGGCTCGATACCGAGTTCGCGGCCCAGGGCGCGGGAGGTGTGATCGCAGAATTTGTCGGCCGACTCGTCGCCGATTCCGATGACGATCGTGGTCGGGGTGGCACGGAGGGCATCCAGGGAGGGTTCCCAGCCCGAGGTGGTGTGCAGTTCGTGGCGATAGAAGAAGTCGTCGGAAGCGATGGACTGCGGGTCGCGTTCGCCGCCGAACATCTGCTGCAGTACTTCCTCCGGCATGGAAAGGCCGGTCATGGCGAAGAACTTGCGGACCGCGCCCAGCGTGTCGCCGGTGTTGTAGACGTCGATGACCTCCTGGGTCTGAGCGCGGAGTTCGTCGCGATTGTCGAGCAGTTCACGCAGCGGCGGTTCGTGCGCGATCAGCGTCGAGACCAATTCGGGTCGGGCGATGGCCAGGGCGAGACCGGTGATCGCGCCACCGCTGGAACCCAGCACGATGGCCGGGCCCTGGCCGATGTGGGTGAGCACCCGGGCCAGGTCGTCGGCGCGCAATTCGGGCGTCGAATCCTCGTCGGTGTTGTTCAGGACGCTCTTGCCGTGGCCGCGCGGATCACTGCTCAGCACGGTGTACTCGGTGGCGAGCAGTTCGGCCAGCGGGGTGAACGGACCGGAATCCATCGGGGCGCCGATCAGGGCGATGAGCGGGCCGCTGCCGCGGACCTCGTAGTAGATGGTGCCGTCCGGCACCGCGACGGTTCCGGAGGTGACGGGTGCGGTCGAGGTCATGGTTGCTCCAAGCTGATATGCGACACGGACACCTCTTATGACCGTACGACCGACCCGAATTCATCGCGGCGGGAACGGAAATGCCGTCAGACTTTATTCAGCGGCTCGACGCGGTTCCGGCAGCGCGCAGGTCATTCCGTCGGCCATTCCCGTCGGCCGCACCCCCAGCGCCTGGTTGACCCGCGAGCGTTGGTTCTCCCAGGCGATGGCGGCGGCCAGTTCCGCGAGCTGCGCCTTGCTCAGGTGGGTCAGTAGCTCGGCGCGCAACTCCTCGAGATCCAACGAGGTCGGCGTGACCGTGACGGCCTCGGCGTAGGCGAGCACGAGTTTCTCGAGTTCGCTGTAGGCGTCGCTTTCGCGATACTTCGGCAGATCCCGGATCTGCGCCTCGGTCAACCCGCCGTGGTGCGCCAGCGCCGACCCGATATCGAGGCAGAATTCGCAGTTGACCAGGGCCGCGGTCTTCAACTCCGCCAGTTCTTTCAGCCTGGGATCGACCCGGTTCGAGAACAGCAGCATGGACTCGTAGAACGCGGTGCTCAGCAACAGCAACGGCCGCCGGACGAGCCACCCGACCAGATCGGCCTGATTCCGGCGTGCGCGCCCGAATACCCTCAGATAGTTCCAGATTCGCGTGAACGCTCGCATGCGCCGTATCCCCTTCGCCGATGCCCTCAGGGATTCATCGTAGGCCCAAAACGACGCTGCGTAGTAGAGATTTCCCGATTCTCGGCATTCCACGAGCACAGGATGCGCAGTGCTTCGTGACTGGGCGAACCTTCGGGCGCGGTATAGGTCACCAACGTCTGACCCTGCGCGGTGAGGACTTGCAGGACTTGCCAATCGAGCTCCAGGTCACCAACCACCGGGTGGCGCAGGTGCTTGCGGCCACCAGCCAAGGTCCGCACCCCGTGCCCCGCCCACCAATCCCGGAAGTCGGCGTCGTGCACCGACAGCTCGCCGACCAAGCGGGTCAGCCGGGCATCCCCAGGTGTGCGCGCGGCGACCATCCGTAACCGATCCACCGCTTCGGCCGCCACCTGCTCCCAGTTCACGAACAGGCCACGAAACCTGGGCTCCAGGAACACCATTCGGACCAGCGCCCGGTCCGCCAACGGGATCTCGGCGAAGTCCAGGAACAACGCGGCCGCCTCCGCGTTCCGCGCCAGAATGTCGGTGCACGGCCCCAGCACCAGCGCCGGAGTGGAAAGCGCGGCGAGCAGATCCCGCACCGGCGCCACAACTTCCGGCTCAGCAGCCCGCCCACGTCGAGGCCGGGCCTGCACCAGCATCCGAAGATACTCATGCTCCTCCGGCGTCAACCGCAACGCCCGCGCAAGCCCCGCCAGCAGGTTCTCCGAAGCCGCCACCACCCGCCCCTGCTCCAACCGCGTGTAATGATCAACACTCACCGAAGCCAGCAACGCCACCTCCTCCCGCCGCAGCCCCACCACCCGCCGCGGATTCCCCACCGCAGGCAACCCAACCTCCCCCGGCGACACCGCCGCCCGCCTGGCCTTCAAAAATTCCCCGAGCTCACTCACACACCCCAGTCTGACACCCCCAACCACCCCGTTCCTGGGGCCGCGATCCCCACCCACGCACTGAGCAACGAGGTAGGTCTTTCCCGAAGTCGCGGCGATCACCTCGAGTTGCTGCACCGAGCCACCCGGTACCTCCGCGCCCTCCAAATATGTCCAGGGATGTCGAAGAGCGTCCGCTGGCTCCGTGGTACCGGCGAAGGGACCAGCAACCGAAAGGAACTCTCGTCATGAGTACCTCGATCTCCGACCTCGACCGTCTTGTCGGCACCTGGCGGGTGTCCGGCGGCGCCGATGGCACTACGACCTACGCGTGGCTGGAGGGCCGCGCCTTCTTGTCCCAGCGGGTGGACATGAATCACGATGGGCACCACGTCTCTGGGCTCGAGGTCATCGGCCATGAGCGGCCGTTCGGCGGTGAGGTGAGTGAGGCGGTCACGTCACGCTTCTACTCGAGCGACGGCGAAACGCTCGACTACGAGTACGAACTCGACGGCGACGTGCTGACGATCTGGGGTGGCCGTAAGGGCTCGCCGGCGTACTGCCGGACCACGTTCAGTGCCGACGGCAACGTGATGTCCGGCGCGTGGGTGTGGCCCGGTGGCGGTTACGAGGCGACGATGACGCGCGTCGGTGAATAGCGGGAGGATGGAGCCGTGAAGTACATCCTGCTGGCCTACACCAACACGGCGGACTGGGCGTCGGTCGACTACTCGAGTCCCGAGTTCGCCGCGATGTGCAAGTTCTACGAGGAGCTCGGTGCCGAGCTGACCGAGTCCGGCGAGTTGGTCACGACGATGGGGCTCGCCGATCCGTCGCTGACCCGGACCGTGCGGAAGTCGGCGTCGGGTCCGGTCGCCAGCGACGGACCGTACGCCGAGGTGAAGGAGGTGCTTGCGAGCTTCTCGGTCGTCGACGTCGACTCTCACGACCGCGCGATGGCAATCGCCGCACGTGTCGCCGACAACATCGGCGACACGGTCGAGGTCCGGCCGCTGCCCGACGGACCGCCGGCCGATCTGTGATCGCTCGCGAGATCGAGGACCTGCTGCGCGACCTGGCGCCGCAGGTCCTCGGTGCGCTCGTCCGGCGGTACGGGCACTTCGACCTTGCCGAGGACGCGGTACAGGAGGCATTGCTCGCGGCGACGACACAGTGGCCCCCGTTGCCGGACGAACCACGCACCTGGCTGATCCGGGTGGCCTCGCGGAAATTGATCGACCTGCTGCGCAGCGAGCAGGCCCGCCGTGAGCGGGAGGAAGTGCCGGTCGCACCGTCCGGACCCGTTTCGGCACAGGACGATTCGTTGATCCTGCTGTTCATGTGCTGCCATCCCGCGTTGCCGCGCACCGGTCAGATCGCGCTCACCCTGCGCGCGGTCGGCGGCCTCACGACCGGAGAGATCGCCCGCGCGCTGTTCGCGCCCGAAGCGACGATGGGGCAGCGGATCAGCCGCGCCAAGAAGACGATCAAGCAGTCCGGCGTGCCGTTCGCGATGCCGGCCGAGCACGCCGAACGTCTCGACGCCGTGCTGCAGGTGCTGTACCTGATCTTCAACGAGGGCTACACGAGCACCTCGGGGCCGGTGCTCGCGCGGGTCGAATTGTCGACCGAGGCCATCAGACTCGCCCGGATGCTGCACCGCAGCCTGCCCGACGACGGCGAAGTCGCCGGCCTGCTCGCGCTGATGCTGCTGACCGACGCCCGCCGTGCCGCACGGACCGGGCCGGGTGACATCCTGATTCCGATGGCCGAGCAGGACCGGACGTTGTGGGACCGCGCGCAGATCGCCGAAGGAGCCGCGCTGGTAACCGCCGCGATGTCACGAAACAAGCCCGGTCCCTACCAGATTCAGGCAGCGATCGCGGCAGTCCACGACGAGGCGCCGACACCGGACGCGACCGACTGGGAGCAGATTCTCGCGCTCTACACCTTGCTCGACCAGATGTCGGACAATCCGATGGTGACGCTGAATCGTGTTGTCGCCCTGGCGATGGCACGTGGCGTGCCCGCCGGGCTCGCGTTGCTCGAGCAACTGCGGACCGACCGGATCCTTGCCGAGCATCATCGTTTCGCCGCGGTCGAAGCGCATCTCGCGGAACTCGCAGGCGATCTGGAACTGGCCGCCGAGCAGTACCGGTCGGCAGCACGCAGGACACTGAGCGAACCCGAGCGGCGCTATCTCGTCACGAAGGCAGCGCGGCTCGAATCATGACCGACTGGATCTGTATACCTCGACCCGAGCAGTTCTCAGCCGCGGTCGGATATTGATCGACCGGCGGGTGTCGCGCGACACATTCGTGCGGCGGGTCAAATAGGACGGATGCTGGCCTAGATTATCCATAGATTGCTATTCATGAACGCTGACATCATTCCCTTCAGGATCGACATTCCGCAGGTCGAGCTCGATGATCTGCGTTACCGCCTCGCCCACACGCGGTCGCCACATCCGGTGCCGGGCAGCGACTCTCGGTGGGATCACGGCATTGCGCCGGATTATCTGGCCGAACTTGCTGCCTACTGGGCGGACGAGTTCGACTGGCGCGCCCACGAATCGAAGCTGAACGAGTTGCCGCATTTCGTGACTGAGATCGACGGGCAGACTATTCACTTCCTGCATTTGCGCTCGCCTGAGCCGGACGCGACACCGCTGTTGCTCAACCACAGCTACCCGACTTCGTTCGTAGAGTTCCTGGCGGCGAGCGGGCCTTTGACCGATCCGCGTGCTCACGGTGGTGACCCGGCCGACGCGTTCCACGTCGTCATTCCCTCCCTGCCCGGGTTCGTGTTCTCGAGCCCACTCTCGGCGCGAGGCTGGAACCTCGACCGGACCGCCTTGGCGTTCGGGGAACTGATGACCCGCCTCGGCTACGACCGATTCGGTGTCGAGGGCGGAGACATCGGTGCGGGCGTCACCGGGCGGGTCGCGGCCCTGCTGCCCGAGCGGGTGATCGGTGCCCACACCCACGGTGACGGGCTCCAGCTCGGCATGGTCGGGGAGGACTTCCCGGTCCCCGAGGGCCTCGACGCCGATGAGCGCAAGCAATTGGAGGCGGCGCAACGCAGCTGGGCGCAGATGAAGGGCTATCGCGTGCTGCAATCCAGCGAGCCCAACGCCGTCTCCGCAGGATTGGCCGATTCACCGATCCTGCAATTGGCTTGGATCGCCGAGAAATTCGTCGAATGGGCCAACCCCGCCACCCCGATCAGCCGCGACAACGTCCTCATCACCGCCAGCCTGTACTGGTTCACCCGCACCGGCCCGGCCGCGGCCGACTTCTACTGGGAAATCGCACACACCGAAAGCACCGGCTGGAGTATCACCTCACCGGTGCCGCAGGGTCAGTCCTTGTTCTACAGCGACCCCCTCGTGCGCAAGGCCCTCGGCGCGGGCGACAGCGTCGCCTTCTTCAGCGAGCACGCCGAGGGCGGGCACTTCCCCGCCTTCGAAGTCACCGACCTGTTCGTCGACGACATCCGCGCCTTCTTCCGACAACTCCGCAACTGACTCCGACTACACCGGACTGGCACCCCCGACGATCCCGGGGTGCCAGTCCCACTCATGCGGTGGGCAGGAAGGTGCGCAGCCATTTCCACGTCCTGCGCCGACGTGTATCACCAAGAACTTCGGGCTCCGTGGAACGCCCCGGCGGCGGGTGGCCGACCGCGTAGCGCGTCGATACCGGTGCCGGATGTCCGAGCCCCACGATGAACGGCATGGGCGTCTCACTGGTTCGCTTGCAACGGGCGCGCACCACACTGAGACCGGCCGCGGAAAAGCATCGGCACGCGATGTCATCTACTCGCTAGATGTTCCACCCGGGCCCGATCGCAAACCTGTTTGTCGCCACCGACACTGGCGTCGATGAGCGATCGATTCGGTTACTGGGGGTGCCGTCCCCAGGAACGCCGTGTCCCGGCACAACGTCTCCTGGTTCATGGTGGTCGCGGCGACGAATGTCGATGGCATGACAATGCTTTCCATGGATATCGCCGCCCGTCTCGCCGTCGCCGGGCACAAGGCTGCAGACGGTATCAACGTCGCGATGAATATCGCCGTCGTCGATCGGGCTGGGCATCTGCTGCACTTCAGTAGGCGGGAGGACGCGCTGCTCGGGTGCATCGATCTGGCGCAGCGGAAGGCGAAGACCGCCATTCTTTTTCATATTCCCACCGCGACGCTCGGGCAGATGTCCCGGCCGGATGGGCCGATCTATGGGATCGAGTGGAGTAATGGCGGGCTGATCTCGTTCGGGGGTGGGCTGCCGATCGCCGATGACGAGGGGCGGGTGATCGGGGCGGTCGGTGTGTCCGGTGGGACTGCCGAGCAGGATGTGGAGGTGGCTCGCGCCTGCGTTGCGGCACTGTGAGTTCGCGGTAGCGTCGGGGGCATGATCACTGGCGCGCACACCGTGCTGTATGCCGAGGATCCCGACGCGGCCCGGGCCTTCTTCCGGGACGTGCTCGGGCTGGCGCATGTGGACGCGCACGACGGGTGGCTGATCTTCAAGTCGCCGCCCGCCGAGATCGCGGTGCATCCGGCCGAGGCCGCCGACAGCGGGCGGGCCGAGCTGTATCTCATGTGCGACGACCTGGCCGCCACCGTGGACGAATTGCGGTCCAAGGGGGTCGAATTCACCGCCGAGGTCAGCAATGCCGGATGGGGGCTGCTCACCAAGTTGCGGGTGCCGGGGGCCGGGGAGATCGGGCTGTATCAGCCCCGGCATCCCACGGCCTACGACCTGCCCTGAGCCGAGACCGTCCGCCAGGCGGGCACCGAGCGATAGGTGGCGGCGCGCAACAACCACTCCACCGGACCGTAGGGATGCCGCCGCAACCACCAGGCGCTGATTTGCAACTGCGCCAGGTAGGTTGCCACCGCGAGCCCGACGACTCCCGCGGGTGGTATTCGATCGGCCAGTGCCAGGCCGTATCCGGTGTAGATCAGCATCATGATCACCGACTGACCGATGTAGTTGGACGCCGCCATGCGGCCCGCGGGGGCGAGCCAGACCACCGGGCCCGCCCAGCGATACCGCGTCAGCCAGACGATGCCCGCCACATAACCGATCGTCAGCAAGGGATTCACGAGTTCCTGCACGCCGTACCAGTACGCCGGCATCGATCCGTGCACCGACTGCACGATCACGCTGATCGCGGAAACAGGCAGTCCCACACCGAAACCGACGGCCAGCCCGCGCGGCAGCCAACGGCTCATCCATTCCGCGTCCTCGAAAATCCGCCGCTTGCCCGCCGCGAGCCCGACCAGGAACATGCCCAGCGCCGGTATGCCCTGACCCAGCCAGGTGAACAGCATGAACCTCGGCCCGAAAGTGAGCTGAGCGGACAACGTGTCAACGAAATTGCCCGTGAAGCCATCATGCATGCGCTGCAAATCGAAGATCTGCCCGAGCCCCGACATCCCGCCATTGCCCGGTACGAACGCCAATGACGCGAACCCGACGTACAGAACCAGCCCGGTGATGAGGGCGGTGCGTGGGCGAATCCCACGCATCAGCACCAGAATCAGGCACAGTCCGGCGTAGAGGGTGAGAATGTCGCCCAACCACAGCAGCAGCACATGCGCCAACCCGATGACGAACAACGCGAGGCAGCGGCGCAGCAGCCGCGGCACGGGCGCGGTGCCCGCCCGCTGCGCGGCCGCGATCTGCAAGGTGAACGAGTAGCCGAACAGGAACGCGAACAGCAGATAGAACTTCCCCAGGAAGAACCCGTCGACCAACGCGTACACGAATCGATCCGCGGTGCTGTCGAAGATCGGCCGCAACTCGTCCCCCACGCCCGGTGACGACCACAGCATCGTCGCCACCGCGGTATTGGTGACCACGATCCCGAACAGCGCGAACCCTCGCAGACTGTCGACCACCCCGATCCGCCGATCCCGCACCACCCCGGACACCTGCGTTTCGACCTGCTCGGACATACCCTCACGCTAGGTGCGGTCCGTCCCCCGGCACATCCATCGCCGACCCTGATTCCCGTGCGACCTCAGCGGTATTGACACCGCCCCACCGTCATCCCCGCGGGTCACGCGAACGTTCCCGTCTAGTTCGGCATCCCGCGCGGCATCGCCCGGTCATGATTCGCGCTCACTCTCGCAGCAGGTCGATGACCTTCGTCTCGTTCAGTTCGCCGTAACCGGTCGCGACCAGCCGTTCGAAAATGTCCTGCGCGGTGTGCCCCAGCGCGGCGGGGCTGCCCACCGCGTCGGACAGGGCGACGCCGATGCGGGTGTCTTTCAACCGCAGCGTGCCCGTGAACGCGATGTCGCGATCGTGGGCGCCCGCGAGCATTTCGGCGCACATGCGGATCACCGTCGGGCTCGCCGCGCCGCTGCGCGACAGGGTGGCGGCCACGGTGGCCGAGTCCAGTCCGGCCAGTTCGGCGGTGCGCAGCGCCTCGGCGGTGGCCGCGATCTGGATGGAGCCCAGCAGGTTTTGGACGAGCTTGTAGCTGGTGCCCGCGCCGACCGCGCCGAAGTGCACGATATCGACGCACAGCGGTGTCAGCAGCGGGCGGGCCGCGGCCAGATCGGTGGGGTCGGCGCCGACGAACAGGATCAGCTGTCCTGCCGCGGCCGCGTTGGGCAGCCCGGTGACCGGCGAATCGAGATACCGGAGTCCTTGCGCCGAAGCCTGTTCCGCCAGCTCCAGCACCCACGGCCGGGACAGGGTGGAGAACTCCACCGCGAACGCGCCCGCCGCGTACTCCCCCGCCAGCGCGCCGTCCACGCCCAGCCAGGCCGCCCGCGAGGCCTCGTCATCTGCCACCATCGCGAAGATCGCATCCGCCCCCTGTGTCGCGTCGCGCGGTGTCGGGGCGAAAGTCGCTCCCGCCGAAACCAATTCGGCCGCCTTTCCCGGAGACCGGTTGAACACCCGCACCTCGTGCCCGGCCGCGACCACCCGCGCCGCCATGCCCGCACCCATTCGGCCCAAACCCAGAAACGCAATCCTCGCCACGCCCGCACCCTACCGAGACCGGTCCGGCCCCGGACAACGAGTTTCCCGATAGGCTCCGGAATCGAGCATTGGGGATCGGGATGACGAATTGGCTACTGCTGCGCGGGCTCACCCGCGATCAGCGGCACTGGGGTGAGTTTCCGCGGCAGTTGTCGGAGGCGCTCGGCACTCGGGTGGAGACCATCGACCCACCGGGATTCGGCACCGAGCACGCCCGGCCCTCACCGCGCTCGATCCCCGAGATCGTGGACGATATCCGCGCGCGTTTCGACGGCGGCGGCGAGCGATGGTCGGTGCTGGGCATTTCCCTCGGCGGCATGATGGCGATGAACTGGTGCGCCCGCTACCCCCGCGATTTCGAACGCTGCGTAGTCGTGAACACCAGCGGCCCCGCCCTTTTCCGCCTCCGCGAATTCAATTGGGGCGTCGTGCCCGTGTTCGCGGGCCGCGCGTTGCGCACGGATCTGGCGCACGAGTCCGCGGTGCTGGGCCTCACCGCCAACAGTCCGGCCCTGGACCTGGATTCACTCGCCCGGACCTGGGCGCAATACCAGGCCGACGCCCGGCCTTTGCCCGCCAGCATTCTCGGTCAGCTCATGGCCGCCGCGACTTTCCGTCTCCCCCGGCAGATCCCGATCCCGCTGTTGATCCTGGCTTCCCGGGCCGACCGGCTGGCTCCGTATCAGATGTCGGAGCGCCTGGCCGAACGCTACTGCGCCCCGCTGCGTCTGCACGAGGCGGCCGGGCACGATCTGCCCCTCGACGATGCCGCCTGGGTCTGCGACAACGTCGACGAATGGCTCACGCCCGCACCGTGATTCACCGGTGCCCGGCGTGGGCGGAGCCGGGTTGGAGTGCCCGCAGGCGTGCGAGCGCGCCGGCACCGGCCGCGTCCGTCGGCGGCAGGAACAGGCGCAGCCGCTGATCCTCGCTGTCGGTCCGCAGCATCTCGAAGTCGAATTCGATCGGCCCGACGATCGGGTGCACGATGCGCAGGCGGCTGCTGCGCCGCACCGCGACCTCGTGCCGCGCCCACAGATCGGCGAATTCCGGGCTGGCCGCCGTGAGTTCGTCGACGAGCGCGGTCGACGCCCGGTCGTAGCCGCGGCGAGTGACCGCCGCGCGCAGGTCCGCGACCCGTTCCCGGCTGAGATCGTCGTGTTCCTCGGCGGGGTAGGCCGCTCGCACGGACGGCATGGTGAACCACCGCCACACGATATTGCGGTCGCGTTCGCTCAGCTCGCACACACATCCGAACAGCTGCTCGGCCAACGCGTTCTGGGCCAACAGATCGCCGAGATCGGTCAGCAGCTGAGCCGGAGTGTCCGCCAGCCGATCCAGCAGATATCGCAGCGCCGGGCGGATCTCCTCCCCTGCGCGTGGTCCTTCCGGCGGCCGATGTCCCGCCAGCAGATACAGGTGATCGCGCTCGTCCGCGCTCAACCGCAGCGTCCGGGCGAGCGCGCCCAGAATCTGGGTAGAGGGCTGTGAACCCCTCGCCTGCTCGATCCGCATCACATAGTCGGCGGACACCCCGGCCAGCTGCGCCAGCTCTTCCCGTCGCAGGCCCGGTGTGCGCCGCCGCGGCCCCGCGTCCAGCCCCACGTCTCCGGGCGCGATCCGCTCCCGGGAACGCCGCAGGAAGTCCGCCAGCTTCTCCCGATCCATGGGCATGTCAACCATCTTTACCCGCAACTTCTTTCACAGCGTCGCCGAGGCGGACCGTCGGTGCGTCGCTGTTGATGCGCCTCGGGCGGCGGACCCTGCGGGCGGATCGTGGTGCTACGGCGGGTGTTCCGTCGGGCAGCAGCGCGATCTGCTCGGTGATCGGGTCGGTGACCGGAGTGGATTCCACCAGGTCGGGCATGTCGCCGCCGCCAGGGAGTTCATCGTCGAGAATCGGCTCGCCCAGACCGATCCGGCGTTGGATCCGCTTCAACCAGGCCGGTGCCCACCAGCAGTCGTCGCCCAGCAGCTTCATGGTGGCGGGCACCAGGAGCATGCGCAGCACGGTCGCGTCGATGAACAGTGCCGACACCAGTCCGAAGGCGATGTACTTCATCATCACCAGATCCGAGAAGGCGAACGCGCCGGTGACGACGAGCAGGATGAGCGCGGCCGCGGTGATGATACGGCCGGTTTGCGCGGTCCCGATGCGGACCGCCTTGTCGGAGGTGCCCAGACCCGGGGAGAATTCGCCGGTCTCGGTCTTCCAGTACGCGCCGTTGATTCTGGCGAGCTGGTCGGGGTGGTCGCGGGGCAGGCTGTTGAGATTGTCGATGATCTTGCGGCTGAATGCGGGGTCGTCGATGCTGCCCCCTCGGGGGCGGTATAGAGCACCAAAACATCTGATAGGTGGTCACGTCCGTAGGTCGCGTCCTTCATCTGCGCCGCCCGCGCCGACTGCGAGGTGGGATCGTCCAGACCTCCCGTACTGAGGTGTTCGTCGAGCCCCAATCCGTAGGCGCCCAACGCGAGTAATGCACCCACCACAATGCCGAGAACGGCGAAGCGGAATCGATAGATCAAGTCCCCCTTCATGTTTCCTGACGCTAATGACAAGATCGGAAGAAGAACACCGTCAGCGGCCCGAAACCGGCCATTCCTGTCCACTTCATCAGTGCTTCCACAAAGATCTCTCAGACCGAGGCCCGGTAATCTTCGGCAAATGTTCGAAGGCACTCTTCCCGCGCGCACGGCCGCACTGGTCCATGCCGCCGCGCTGCGCGCGGGTCTGTCTCCCGTTGAGCTGGGGGCCATCCCGGGATTGGATCCGGGTCTTTTCCAAGATCAGTCGCTGCGGATCTCCTCCGGAGCGGTCTGGCGCATCTGGGAACTGCTCGACGCGGCCGACGGACCGGCGGCGGGCCGGCTGGTGACCGAGATGGCCGAGCGCGGCCGCCTCGGTGTATGGGATTACCTGTTCTCGAGCGGATCGACCCTGGCCGAGAGCCTGCACACGATGTGCGAGCTGAAATCGGTCGTCTCGACTCCCTCGGTCGGCAGTTCCACCGTCGTCGACGGCGGGATTCTCACCGTCTACGACACCACGTCTTCCGTTGTCACCGCGGTCATCCCGGCCCTGGAGGTGTTCCTGCTCGCGCTGGTGCTGCGCCGCATGCGCGAGGCGACCGGGGAGCACCTCGTCCCCGTCCGCGTCGCGCTCACCCAGCCCGCGCCCCGGACCCATCGCGATCTGACCGAGGAATTCGGCACCGCGCGCATCGAATTCGGCGCGCCCTGTTCGGCGCTCACCTTCATCGATGTCGGCCACCTGCCGACCTGCCGTGATCCGCACCTGGCGCGGATCTATCGCCACCATGCCGAACTCCAACTGGCCGCGTTCCGGGTGCATGGCGATTGGGACGGTCTGCTGCGCAACGCGATCCACGGATCGATGCAGAAGGGCGGATTCGAGCTGAACGACGTCGCCCGGCGGCTGTCGATCAGCCCCCGGACCTTGCAGCGCCGCCTGCACGAGCGTGGCACCACCTGGCGCGACGCGCTCGACGCCGTCCGCCTCGAGCAGGCGACCCGGCTGCTGCGGGAGACCGACCTGCCGGTCGACGTCATTGCCGCCCGGCTCGGCTATGCCGACGCCCGCGCCTTCCGGCGTGCCTTCATCCGATGGAAGGACTTGCCTCCCAACGCTTTCCGCAAGAGTCACCGCCCGCTCCGCGTCGATCGGGCAGGCTAGGAGAGCCGCTCCTAGGGGACGCTCTCCGCTCCTCAACGCCCTCCGCCGCTGGCATCGTCGATCTCGTCGAAGCAAGCAGACAGGAGAGCGACATGAACGAGATCACGATCGAAAACGCACACGTGCCGTATCGGGTGCAGGGTGCCGGACGTCCGCTGGTGCTGGTGCACGGCACCAGCGCCGGGTCGCGGAACTGGGACGGGATCGCCGGATCCTTCGCCGATACCAGAACGGTGGTGCTGCCGGATCTTTCGGGCAGCGACGCGGCCCGCGACGACGGCGGCGCGCTGACACTCGAACTGCTGGCCGCACAGGTGGCCGCGGTGATCGAGGCGGTGGGTTCCGAACCGGCGGACGTGGTGGGCCACTCCATGGGCGCGCCCGTGGTCGCTACGCTGGCGGCGCTGCGACCCGACCTGGCGCGCAGGCTGGTGCTGGTCACCGGCGTCGCGGGTCAGGGCGACGAATACTTCCGCAACGTGATGACCGTCTGGCGGCAATTGGCCGACGCCCCCGACACCTTCGCGCGGTTCGCCATGCTGGTCGCCTTCAGCCGCACCCACCTGGCGACGCTGGACCGGGCCGCGGTGGAGGAGCTGGCCCTGGCCTATCGGCCCACCCCGGGCCGGTTGCGGCAGATGGCGTTGGTCCAGCGTCTGGACGCACGGGACCGTCTCCCGCTGATCCAGGCGCCGACGCTGGTGATCGCCTGCACCCGGGATGCGGTTGTCTCCGTGGAGAATCCGCGCGAACTGGCCGCCGCCATCCCCGATTCCACCTACGAGGAACTCGACTGCGGGCACATGCCGATGTTCGAGAAGCCGGACGAGCTGGGTGAAGCTCGTGCGCGATTTCATCGAATGACGCGGGCGCCCAGCAGGATCTCCGAGGCGCCGAGCGCGATGATCGCGAGGCCGACGGTGATCGACAGCGTCGTCATGGACACGAACGGGGCCGCCGCGATGGCGACCCCGGCCACCATCGTGCCGAGCCCGACGAGCTCCTGCCGGCCCGAGCCCTGGAACTGTTCCGACCACACCGCGACGATCGCCGCCACGATGCCGCGCACGGTCCAGCCCATGCCGACCCACAGCGACAGCAACGCCACCGAATCCCCGCTGCGGAACGACGAGATGGCCAGCGCGAGTGCGAGGATCGCGCTCGCGACCTCGACCATCCGCAGCGGGGTGGCGATGTGCGCCCCGAACGCCACGATGAGCTGCACCGCCGCCGTGGCGGTCAGGGCCAATCCGTAGAGGATCCCCGCCACCGACTCGGATTTGTCGGGCCAGGCGATGAGCACGAGACCCAGAACAACGGAGCAGCCGCCGGTCACCACCAGCGACTGCCAAGCCCAGTCGGCGAATACGTCGGTTCGCCCCTCGATCCGGTTGGCGGGCATTCCTTCATGATATGGGCCGAATGCCCTGGTAACTGGACGTTTGGCTGATCGAGGGTCGTCCGGCGCGTCGCCGGGGCGTGCTCAGGCTTGAGTCGTTGTCATATGCCGATCATCGCCGAGTGCGGCGGCCATCTCGTCATCGGCGCCAGGACGTGTTCCCAGCGGGTGACCCCGGTGGCGGCTACGGTGCGCTGAGGAAGATGCCGCGCACCTGGGTGCCGTCGGCCGCCGACCACAGGGCTTCGACGTGACTGCGGTCGCGTTCCCGGGCCGGGCCGGTGTGCAGGCGACGGTGTAGGCGGATCAACTCCGCGCCCGCGTTGGCCGAGCGGTCGGAATCGAAGGCGATGTCGGTGTGCGCGTCGGTGTCGATCACGGTGGGCCGGAATCCCGTTGCGGGCGTGAGGATATCGCCCGGCACCAGGTGCACGGTCAGGTCCGGGGTATCGCTGGTGTTCTGGTCCTGCGGGGTGGCCTTACCCGCGAGCAGCTGCGCGGCCTGCTCGATGAACACCGGATCGTGGGCGGCGTCGTAGAACCAGCGCTGGCCCAGCACACCGTGTTCGGCGGTGCCGATCAACGCCTGGTCGAGGCCCTCGACGGGCGTACCGCGATAGGTCATCGGCACCAGGTACACGACGGGATCACCCCCGGCGGTGTCGGTGACGACCATGAGTTCGATCCCGACCTCGCCCGCCGGATCGTCGAGACGGAACCCGCCCGACTTGATGAGGT
>NZ_JBSGBY010000082.1:0-19354 GCF_053601505.1 Nocardia sp. NPDC004722 | reverse complement strand
CGGACCGGTCGGTTGCAGGGTGGCCGCGGCGGTGGAGATCCGGAATCCGTGCCCCGTCTGATCACGGCAGCCGACGCCGGTGTGCGCGCCCTCGCCGACACCGTCGGGATGGTCGCCGACTTCGGGATCGGCGAGGTGACCGATATCCGGATGGCGCTCGACGAGATCGCCACCGGGTTGATCCTGGACGCCGTGCCGGGCGCGGACGTGGACTGCCGCTTCGCCTACGACGATCGATGCATGACCATCCACGTCTCCGCGGTGACCCGCTCCGAAGACACACTGGCGCAACGGAACCTGTGCTGGCCCGCCGTGCGGGACCTGACCCGCGCCGTGCACGCGGTACGCCTGCCCTTCGACGAGGGCCGCTCCGGCTACCGCACCGCGGTCGAATTCAGCTGGGCCCGGGCGTGAGGCGCCGCGCGCTTGTTTGCTGGCGGGGCACCCGGGTACGGCAGCGGTATGAACGACGACATCGGCACCCTCGTCGGGCTCCCGGCCGGCATCAGCGCGGCGCTGTTCGATCTCGACGGTGTGCTCACCGATACCGCCGTGGTGCATGAACGCGCCTGGAAGACCGTGTTCGACGAGTTTCTGAAGGACCGCTGCGGCAGCGGGTTCGAGCCCTTCACCGAGCAGGATTACGAATCGCTGGTCGACGGGCGGCCGAGGCTCGACGGTGTCCGGGAGTTTCTGAGATCGCGCGAGATCACGGTGCCGGAAGGGACCGAGGGGGACGGCCCCGACGAGGACACCGTGCACGGGATCGGCAACAGGAAGGACACGTTGCTGAACTCGCTGATCAAGCGCGACGGGGTACGGGCATACCCGGGTTCGGTCGACTACCTGACGGCGGTGCGAATGGCGGGCCTTCGCATCGGTGTGGTGTCCTCGTCCGCCAACGCGGCGGCGGTGCTCGCCGCGACGGGGCTCGATCGATACGCCGAGATCCGTATCGACGGAAAGACCTATGCGGAGCGCGGTCTGCGAGGCAAACCGGCGCCGGATGGATTCCTTTCGGGTGCACAGGAGTTGGGCGTCGAACCGCGCGAGACGGCCGTGTTCGAGGACGCCATCGCGGGTGTGATGGCCGGGCGCGCGGGTGGATTCGGATTCGTCGTCGGTGTCGCCCGACATCGTGACGCCGACTACGCGGACGAAATACACCGGGCCGGAGCGGATGTCGTCGTCACCGACCTGGCCGAGCTGACGGACAAGTGATGACCGGCTCGGGATTCGAGATCGCGCCCTGGGAATTGCGCTGGCGCGGTGTGGACTTGGACGCCCTCGCACGCGTCGAATCGACTCTCGCGCTGTCGAACGGGCACCTCGGCTTGCGCGCCACCCTCGACGAGGGCGAACCCCTCGCCATGCCGGGCACCTACCTCAACGGCTGCTACGAGTCGCGCCCGTTGCCGTACGCCGAAGCGGGCTACGGCTATCCGGAAACCGGGCAGACGATCGTGAACGTGACCGACGGCAAGATCATCCGACTGCTCGTCGAGGACGAGCCGATGGACCTGCGCTACGGCCACACCGAGACGCACGAGCAGGTGCTGGACTTCCGGTCGGGCACGCTGCGTCGCACGACCGTGTGGACCTCGCCGACCGGGCGGCGGGTACGGATCCGCTCCCAGCGGCTGGTCTCGTTCACCGAGCGCGCGCTGGCCGCGGTGCGCTACGAGGTCGAACCGCTCGACGGCGATCTGGAAGTGGTCGTGCAATCAGACCTGCTGACCAACGAACCGATCCCGGCGCGCCCCACCGACCCCAGACTCGCGGCGGCGCTGGATCATCCGCTGGTGGGGAGTCCGCGACCGCGGGCGAACTGGCCGCGGTCCTCGTGCACCGGACCCGGCGTTCCGGACTGCGTGTGGCGGCCGGGATGAACCATCTCTTCGACGTCTCCGCACCGGCCCGCTGTGAGGTGCGCGCCGAGGACGACCTCGCGCGGGTGACCATCGCCGCCGACGTCCCCGCGGGGGATCGTCTGTGCCTGACCAAGTTCCTGGCCTACGGCTGGTCCGCGCGACGCTCGGCGTCGGCGCTGCGGGCACAGGTGGAGGCCGCGCTCGCCGCCGGAATGGAGATCGGCTGGGACCGATTGCTGTCGCGGCAGCGCGACTACCTCGACGAGTTCTGGGCGCAGGCCGACATCGAAATCGACGGCGATCCCGAACTGCAACAGGCCGTGCGATTCGCCCTGTTCCACGTTCTGCAAGCGGGCGCGCGCGGCGAGGCGCGGGCCATCCCCGCCAAGGGGCTCACCGGCCCGGGTTACGACGGTCACGCGTTCTGGGACACCGAGATCTACGTGCTGCCCGTGCTCACCTACACCATGCCCCTCGCCGCCGCGGACGCCTTGCGCTGGCGGCACTCCACCCTGGACCGGGCGCGGCAGCGAGCGCGGGAGTTCGGACAGGACGGCGCGATGTTCCCGTGGCGCTCCATCAACGGCGAGGAAGCCTCCGGCTACTGGCCCACCGCCACCGCCGCCGTCCACGTCAACGCCGACATCGCCGACGCGACCGCCCGATACCTGGCCGCGACCGGCGATGAGCAATTCGAAACGGAGTGCGGCACAGAACTTCTCGTCGACACCGCGCGCCTGTGGGTGAGCCTCGGCCACCGGGACTCCGCGGGAAGGTTCCGCATCGACGGCGTCACCGGCCCCGACGAGTACTCCGCCCTCGCCGACAACAACGTCTACACCAACCTCATGGCCGCGCGGAACCTGCGCGCGGCCGCCGCGGCGTGCACGCGCCGGCCCGATCTGGCCGAACGATTCGGGGCGGACTCCACGGAAGTGCTGCGCTGGCTCGGCTGTGCCGAATCGATGTTCATCCCCTACGACGAGAAACTCGGCGTACACGAACAATCCGAGGGCTTCACCCGCTACGAGCCATGGGATTTCGACTCCACTCCACCGGAGAACTATCCGCTGCTGCTGCACTACCCGTATTTCGACCTCTACCGCCAGCAGGTCGTCAAACAGGCCGATCTGGTACTGGCCATGTACCTCTGCCCCCACGCCTTCACCCCCGCCGAAAAGGCGCGCGACTTCGACTACTACGACCCGCTGACCGTCCGCGACTCCTCACTGTCCGGCTGTATCCAGTCCGTCCTGGCCACCGAAGTCGGCCGTCCCGCGCTCGCGTACACCTGCTTCCGCGAGGCAGCCCTGCTCGATCTGCACGACCTTCACCACGACGTCGGCGCCGGCATCCACATCGCCGCCCTCGCGGGCACCTGGATCGCCTGCGTCGGCGGTTTCGGCGGTCTGCGAGACGCCGACGGCACCCTCTCCTTCGCCCCACGCCTCCCCGCGGCCCTTCACCGCTTGACCTTCCGAATCCTCTGGCGCACCAGCCGCATCGCGGTGACCATCACGCCCACCGCGACCACCTACCACCGCCAGTCCGGCACGCCCCTCACCCTCACCCACCACGGCCACTCTGTCACCCTGACCGAAGCCCCGGTAACTCTCCCGAACCCACCGGCGCCTGCTGAACCCGTCGGCGACAGCATGACCGCACCGCATCGGGATTCGAACGGCGGTGCCCGCTAAGGTGTTCGGGGGCCGGTGATAGGGCGGGACAGCGGGGTCAGATGCTGCGTAGCGGGACCCTCGAGGCGGGTGCCGTCGGCGGCGAAACGGGAGCCGTGCAGCGGACAGTCCCAGGACTTCTCGGCCGGGTTCCAGCGCACGATGCCACCCAGGTGGGGGCACACCGCGGACACGGTGGTGGTCGTGCCGTCCATGGTGCAGGTGGCCGTCGGGCGGTATCCGCGGCGCTCGACGCGACCGGTGCCCTCCGGCGCGGGCGCGGGGTCGGCGCCGCTGTGCGCCAGATGCCACCAGCCCCTACTGAATTCGAGTGCGACGGCGGTATTGGCGCGTGCGGCGGCGGGCACCGAGCGCAACTCGTCCGGTCTCCAGGTGGCGAAGGCATCGGCCCAGTCGGGTGGCTTGCCGATGATCCGGCCGACGAGCACCTGGGCCGCGACCACCGCGTTGGTGAAGCCCCATTTGGCGTATCCGGTGGCGAGCAGGATGCCGTCGCGGCCCGGAAGCAGGGGACCCGCGTAGGGCAGTTCGCCGACCGGTAGGTAGTCCTGTGCGGACCAACCGGCCAGCGGCGTCGCGGCGGGGAACCAGCGCGCGGTCCAGTCCCGCAGGTCGGTGAAGTGATTCTCGGTGTGGTCCGCGCGTCCGACCACATGCCCGTTTCCGCCGACGAGCAGCACATCGCCGTCGGGGTCGGGGACGGTGCGCACCGACCGGGTGGGCTCGCCCGCGGTGAGGTACATCGGGAGCGAAAGTCGTTGGGGCAGACGGTAGGCGGTGAGGTAGGAGCGGACCGGGGTCAGGCGGGTGAAGAATCCGCCGCGATCCAGGATCGGGGTGCCGGTGGCGAGGACGACGGTGCCCGCGCGGACCGGACCGTGCTCGGTGCTGATGACGTGATCGCCGGTGAGAGCCGAATCGACGCCGTGCACGAGACTGGATTCGTAGATGGGTACCGCGTGCGATTCCACGTCCGCGGCGAGAACCGTCAGCAGCGACATGGGATTCACTTGCGCCTGCCTGGCAAGCCGCACACCGCCCAGCGCGGGGAAGGGCGCGTCGATCCGCTCGCTCAGTTCGACCGGCAACCCGGCCTCCCGCAGCGCGCCGAATTCCCTTCGAACGAAGGCCAGTTCGCGTTCGGACTGCGCGTAGGTGCAGGCATCGGCGGACTGCCAGGCGACGGCGTGGCCGTCGCAGTACTCCATCAGCCAGCTCTGCCCCGCGCGGTTGCCGTCGAGGTAGGCGCGCAGCGTGGCGGCGTCGTGCCGATGCCGGATGCGTTGTGCCCGAATGCCTTGCAATAGACTGATTTTGGCGGTGCTCGCGCCCGTTGCGCCCGCGCCGATGCGCTGTCCTTCCAGCACCGCGACCTCGATCCCGTGCTGCGCCAGGAGCAGTGCGGTGGCCAGGCCGGTGAGCCCGCCGCCGATGATCACCACGTCGTAACGCAGTCCCGCCGTGACGCGCAGGCGCGCGGGGATGGCTGTCTCGATCGCCCAGATCGGTGTCATAGTGTCGCAATAGCCGCTCGGCGTGGGATGAAACGGCTGCGGCCGAGAGGAATGTCTCGCCCGTGCGACCCGGGCCTACGGACGCGCGAATCGGCCGCCCCCGCAACGCATTTCGGTGCCTGGGGCGGCTGCTTCGATCGGACTGGCCGGGATCCGTCAACTGCGCCGGATCACGTCAGCTGCGCCGGATCACTCGAGTCCGGTGATCCCCGGTGCGATGGCCGCGAGACGGGCCTGGGAGGCCGACACGACGCCGCTCCGGTTCTTGTGCGCCTCCTCGTAGGCCAGAATCGCGCGCAGGTCGGCGGGCGAATTCAAGTCCTTGATCGCCGCGACGGTCTGGGAGACGTTCAGGTCGTCGTAGCCCTTGATCGGCAGTTCACCGGGCTCGAGAACGCCGGTGGCGGTGCGGACCGAACGCAGCGCCTCCGCCGTCGCCTCGGCACCCTCCCGGCGGGTGACCTGCTCGGCCGTCTCGAGCGCGGCATCGCGGGAGGCGCTGAACGTCTTGGCGGCGATGTCCTTGGCGTGCGCGCCGCGCGACAACAGCTCCTCGAGCGCGGGCGGTGCGGCACGGAAAGTGTCGAGGACCCGGTCGATGCCGCGCACGGACCAGGACGCCGGGATATTGGCCGCCTTCACGGCGGTGCCGGTGACGACCTGCAAAGGCGTGCGGCGCAATGCGGCCGGACCGCCGAGCGCGTCCTCGGCCAGCACCGTGGTCAGCCAGTCCACGGTCGCGGTGTGCGCCTTGATCAGTCGTTCCGCCAGCGCCACCACCTCGCGTTGCCGCCCGTCGGTGGCGAGAGCCTTGATGTAGCGGGATCGGTCCAGCAACTGGTGTTCCAGGGACAGGTCGCCGAGCAGGGATTCCTCGAATGGCCGGCCCTGTTCGCCCAAGGTCTTGAACGCGGCGATGAGCCGCCCGAGGAACGGGCCGACCACGGCCGGTACGCCGCCGAGGGTACGGATGGCGGATTCGATGACCTCGGCGCGGGCGCGGCCGTTGGCGGCGTTCTCCGACAGCTCGCGGCGCACTGCCTCCGTGCGCGCCTGCGTGATTCGAGTCTCGGCGATCTGAATCTCGGTGTTGGTCAGGTCGCGGACTGCGCGCAATTGCGTCAGCAAGGTTGTGGTGTCGCGTGTGCTCATGAGTATCTGGTCCTTCGACAGGGTGCGATGGATCGGCGCGACGATGCACCACTGTTCGACTACCCCGAGCCCGAACTCGAAACCCGGCCGCGCTGCGGCGTCCGGTATTTCGCCCGAGAAAGGGTATGTCCGGACATACGCCGCTGTCGGAAAGAGAGATCTGATGGGAATTCTGCGGAGAGTCCGCGCGATGCGCCGTGACCCGCCGGGAGAGAGCGATAATCCTTCTCCCACACCGGAGTCCGGTCACAAGGAGGAGGTGGCGCAGCCGCACGGCGAGGCCGAAGGCGATGCGCTGCTCGCGGCCGAGGCGGACGCCGCGCGAGCCCGGACCGCCCGGCATCCGCTGGGCACGCCCGGACGGCCGTTCGACCGGCGTTCACCCTTCATGATCGGGATGGCCGCGGCGGCGGGCGTGGCCGTGACCTACGGCGCCATCCACGTGCTGATCGCGGTGGGACAGGTCCTCATTCTGATCCTGATCGCGTTGTTCCTGGCGATCGGCCTCGAACCGGCCGTGTCCTGGCTGGTGCGCCCGTGGTTTCCGCGCTGGGCGGCCGTCACGGTCGTATTCCTGGTGGCGATCGGATTGTTCGCCGGTTTCCTGGCCGCGGCGATCCCACCGCTGGTCACGCAGGGAGGCGCGCTCGTCCACACCGCCCCGGACTATGCCTCCCACTTCACCCAGCGATATCCGGCGATCGCCTCGCTGGACAATCGATTCCACCTGCGCGACAAACTCGTCAGCTCGCTGAACTCGGGGCAGGGCAGCGTGGCCGGGGGAATCGTGACCGCGGGTCGGCAGATCTTCAGCGTGGTGAGCGGAACGGTGATCGTCGCCGTGCTCACCGCCTACTTCATGGCCAATTTCGTTCAGGTTCGGGCGGCCATCTATCGTCTGTTCCCGCGTTCTCGTCGGCCCCGCGCCATCCTGATCGGTGACGAGATCTTCGCCAAGGTCGGTGGATACATCCTCGGAAACCTGCTGATCTCGCTGATCACCGCGGTGCTGACCTTCGTGTGGCTGATGTTCTTCGACGTGCCCTATCCGCTGTTGCTCGCCGTCCTGGTGGCCCTGCTGGACCTGGTGCCGGTGGTGGGCTCCAGCCTCGCCGGGGTCATCGTCGCCCTCGTGGCGCTCACCGTGTCCGTGCCGGTCACCATCGCGACGGTGGGATTCTTCATCGCATTGCGGCTGCTCGAGGACTATGCGCTGGTGCCTCGGATCATCGGCCGAACGGTCCGGGTGCCGGCACTCGTGACAGTGGTGTCGGTCCTGCTCGGCGGGGCATTGCTCGGCATCGTCGGGGCACTGCTGGCGATCCCGGTCGCCGCGGCGGTGCTGTTGATCATCAGGGAGACCGTGCTGCCCGCCCTCGATGACCGGTAAGGCATTGTCGCGCTACTTCTTCGGCACGAGAATGCCGGTCAAGTCGGCGTCGCGAATCGGCGTATCGGGATTCGCCTGCGCCTGGCACATCAGGGTGATGGCCGCGATGGAGGCGTCGACGGTGTCCGGGCTCGCGGTCGGCGTGACCTTCGTGTCCTGCTCGAGGTACTTGCGGACCGTGATCCGCTGCTTGTTCTGATCCTGGGCGGTGAATTCGCTGCATGGCGTCGCACCACCCTTGTTCACGGCCTCTCGGGCCTGATCGCAGGCGCTGAGGGTCAGCACCGCCGCGGCCGCGACCGTAACCATGAGGATTCGACGAATATCGGCGTTGGTGGTCATTCGGAGCTCCCTTCGAGCCGTGATCGAGCATTACGGGCGTGTCCGCTGTCGAGCGCGCTGACGGCGGTGGCGACGGCCGCCGAGCCACAGGCGATCGTCCAGGCCACGGGTCCCAGTGGGCGGCAACCGAAATAGGTGCACACGCCCGGTGTCATGACGACGGTGACCAGAACCACTCCGCTGGCGGCGGTGGTGAGCCACACCAGCGGGCTGTGGCGGGCGGCCAGCAGGGTTTGGCCCAGTTGGGTGCCGATCAGCGCGACCAGACCGATCGTGCTCGCCCGCCGGGCGGTCCCGGTGTATCGCCCGATGAGCCACGCGCCGGTGGCTCCCGCGGCGGTGGTAGCGCCCCGGGAGACGATGGCGTGCGACAGTTCGGCCCCGAGATCCGCGGGTGGCCGGGCAGCCAGGTGAGCGCCGAGTTTCTCGGCGCGGTCGGGCTTTTCGACGCTCTCGGCGACCGGGTCGGGCGACAGCGCGACCGCCATGGCCGGGAACATATCGGTGAGCAGATTGACCAGGAGGAACTGCCGGGTCCCCAGCGGGGCGCGCCCGGACACCGCGGTGCCGAGCACCGTGAACGCGACCTCGCCGGCGTTGCCGCCGACCAGGACGCCGACCGCGTCGCTGACCCGCCGCCACATGCTGCGCCCCTCGGCCAGCGCCTCGAGCAGCACCAGCGGATCGGGCTCGGTGAGCACCAGGTCCGCGGCATTGCGCGCCGCGGTGGAACCGCGTGCGGCCAAACCGATTCCGATATCGGCGGTGCGAATGGCCGCCGCGTCGTTCCCGCCGTCACCGGCCATCGCCACCACGTGTCCACTCCGCTGGAGGGCCGAGACGATGCGGACCTTGTGCCGTGGGCTGACCCGGGCGAAAACCGCGCTGCGCTCGATGAGTTCGGCCTGGGCCGTTTCGTCGAGCTCGTCGAGGTCCGAGCCGGTGGTCACCGTCGCGGTCTCGATGCCGAGTTCGCGGGCCACGGCCGCCGCGGTCACCGGGTGGTCGCCGGTGATGATGCGGGCGCCGATGTCGTTGTCGCGCAACGTGGTGACCAACGGCCGGGCCTGGGGGCGCGGGGTGTCGGCGAGGCCCAGGAACCCGATGAGCGTGAGTTTCTCGACCGCGTCCTCGATCTCGTCCGGCACGGATCGGAGATCGCGACGCGCCACCACCAGCACGCGCAGACCGCGGTCGGCGAGCTCGTGGACGAGCCGTTCGGCCCGCTGCCGTTCGGTCTCGGAAAGTGCTGTGCCGGTGCTGTTCCCATTCGAATGCCGGACCCGCGTGCAGCGGTCGAGGACGACCTCCGGCGCGCCCTTGGCGACGAGCCGCAGGCGGCGCGGGTTGTGTCCGAGGGTGGCCGCGAATCCACGGTTGGATTCGAAGGGCAACTCCTCCACGGTTTCCCAGTCCCCGGCGGCGAGCAATTCCGCGGCGGCGTCGAGGACGGCGCGATCGGTGGCGTGGACGATCGGGCCGTCGGGGTCCGGGCAGGCGTGCGCGGCGTCGCGCAGCAGCTGCCGGGCGGCGGTGCCGGGATCGTCCGGCTCCCACTGGGAGTCGAGGTCCGCCATGGCGGTGAGGCGCAATCTGCCCTCGGTGAGAGTGCCCGTCTTGTCGAAGCACACGGTGTCGACCCGGCCCAGCGCCTCCACGGTCCGGCTGGCGCGCACCAGGATTCCGCTGCGCGACAGTCGGCGGGCCGCCGCCGACTGCGCCACCGTCGCGACCAGCGGAAGCCCTTCCGGGACCGCGGCGGTCGCGACGGCGACACCCTCCGCGAGCGCGTCGCGCAGGCTACGGCCCCGCAGCCAGTCCAAGGCGGTGACGGCCGAACCTCCGGCCACCGTGGCGGGCAGTGCCCGGTCGGTGAGCTGCCGCAACTGCGCCTGCACGCCGCCGCGGCGCGGCGGAATCGCCGCTGCCGCGGCGCGTTCGGTCTCGGTGTCGGCGCCGACCGCCACCACGACCGCGGCGGCCGTGCCGTTGACGACGGTGCTGCCCTGGAACAGCATGCAGTAGCGCTCGCTCAACGCGGCGCCGGGCGTCGCCTCGACGCGCTTCTCCACGGTGACCGATTCGCCGGTGAGGGACGATTCGTCGATCTCCAGGTCCTCGCAGCGCAACAGCCGGGCATCGGCGGGCACGACATCGCCGGTGCAGACGAGGATGACGTCACCGGCGCGCAGCCGGTCGGCGGGAACGCGGTGGCCGTCGACATCGTCGAGATCCTGCGGTTCGCGCTCCAGCGTTCCCCGCTCGATGCGGTACGCGCGCAACGCCTCTCCGTGCAGGAGATCGCGCAGGGCGGACTCGGCGCGCAGCCGCTGCAGGGTCGACACCACGGCGTTGACGGTCAGGACCGAGGTCACCAGCAACGCGTCGGTCGGCGCGCCCAGAATGGCGGACGCCGCGGCGCCGACGCCCAGGATCGGCGTCAGTGGATCGGCCACCTCCGCGCGCAGATGGCCGGCGAAGCGGGCGAACGGCGCCAGCGAGGCGGTGGCGCGGTCGCGGATCGCGGTGGTCGGCTTGGGCTTCGGTTCGGAGATCGGCGCGGGCTCCGGTAGCCGCGTCAGCACTTCCCGCGCCTGCAAGGCATGCCAGGGCAGCAACGGCGATGCCGAGGCGTCCAGCTCGGAAGTCGTTGCCCGCCAGCCGCTCAGCCCGCCGGAGAGCAGTCCGGCCGCCTGTGCCGCCGTGACCGGGAGCTGTTCGTTGTGACGTTGCGGGGCGGCCGCCACCAGCAGTCCTCCCAGCGAGGCCGCCGACAGCGCGAGCGCGCGGCCACGGGCGCTGGCCTGCCGGGCGGGCCCGATCGCGGTGAGAACGTCGAGCACCTGGGCCAGTTCGGTGCACAGCACATCCGCCGACCACGGCGACCGCGGCGCGCCCGTGCGGTGGTGGCTCACGACCCCGATCGCCGCGTCGGCCGCCGCCAGTGCCCGATCGGCCGACCCGGACACGACGGCGACGCCGTGGCCCTGCTCCTGCAACCGGCGCACCAGGTCGTGCTGCGATTGGGTCCGGGGCACGAATTGGTCGGCGGAGGAACGCAATTCGGTGGTATCGCGGGAGCCTGCGAGGATCACCCGCAGTCCGGCGTCGCGCGCGGCCAGCAGGATCGCCTGGGCGTGTGGATGCAACTCGTGCCCGACCAGGACCCGCCCGGCCAGGCGCGAATCGTCGTGCACGTCATACCAGATCGGTCCCTCCGGTTCGCCTTGCTCGCGGATGCTGAGCCGCAGCGGCCCACCCTCGTTCTTTCCGTCTGAATCACCTTGCGGCGTTGAATCAGTGTGGCCCACAGGAGAATCGGCATCAGGCGTGGTCCACAGCTGATCTTGCACGGCGCTCCAGATCCGACGCCGCTCGCGGTCGTCGGCCGCCTCGGCATCGAGCACCAGCCGATGAGTCCCGAGTAGAACGTCACCGTCGATGACGATGGCGCTGAGTCGATCGAGCCGACGCCAGATCGCCGGATCGACTGTCACCACTCCGGCGAGCGTGAGCCGCAGGGCGAGGACCGCCGCGAACGATTCTCGACTCGTGCGAGCGGCTTTCGGCGCGGACAGGCCGAGCGCGGGCGCGGTGTCGGCCGCGCCGCGCCCGAACAGGGCGACGGCGGTGGCGAGCGCCGACCCGGTCGCGATCTCATCCGCGCACCGCTCGACCGGCCCGGGCGGCAACTCGACCGGACGCGGCCCGATCCGCAACGGCTCGTGCACGACCGATGGCCGCCGGGAATGATCGGTCGCCAGTTCCCATTCCCGCCAGCGCGCGTGCCGGGCGCTCGCCTCGGCGAGCACCAGCACGCGCTGACCGGCATCCACGAGCAGACTGCCCACCCCGTCACCGGCGGCCTGGCCGACGGCATTCGCGGTGGTCACCAACAGATCCGTGCGGGCCTGTCCGAGCCGCTGTTCGAGCAGCGCGCGCAGCCGCGGCTGAGTGTCGAGCATGGCGACGGTCGCCTGGAAGAATTGCACGGGCGCGCGCCGGGGCGTCACCGCGCCCGCGGCGGCGAGACCGAGCGCCACCGTATCGACGGCGAGCGAAATGGCCGCCGACAGTGCGGGTTCGAGGTCGCCGGGATGCGGTGTGGTCGGATCCCAGGGGTGGTCGGCGAGCCCGAAATCGTCCTCGACTCCCGCGACGGCGTCCACCAGATCGGGGATGTCCACGTCGGCGCCGGTCGTGACGGTGACGTGGCCGGTGAGCGAGTTGGTGTGCACGTGCTCGACACCGGGTACGCCGTCGAGCGTATCGCGCAGGGCCACAGACAGTTTCGGCCCCTGCTCGGAGCCGAGGCCGTGCACTTCCACGCTGGTCCTGTCACCGACGCGCGTGACCCTGCGATCGCGATGAAGACCCGGATCGAGCAATGTCCCCAGGTCATGACGGATCTGCGGGGCGATGTCCGTCGCGGTTCCGAGACGGCGCGTGAGATCTCGCACCGTCCCGGTGGTGAGGCCGATCAGGCGGGATAGCACGGCCCACCTCCCTTCTCTGTGGAGCTGTCAGTTCTTGCCGAGTGCCTTGGCGAGCTGAGCCTTCGTCATACTGGAGCGCCCCTTGATGTTTCGCTGCCGAGCCTCGTTGTACAGCTGGTCGCGAGTGAGCCCCTTGGGCCCCTGCCGCCCGGATCGTTTCCCTCCGCGCTGCTGTGGGGACTTCCCCTCCAGCGAGGTCCGGCTGGCAGTCTTGGTCTGCCCCGCCCGAGCCCGATTCTTGTTGACCGTCCGAGCCGCGATCTCCTCCGCCCGCTTCTCACTCTCCCCCCGATCCTCAGCGGAATCCTTGATGTGCTCGTACTGCCGTTCCTGCTTCCCGGTCCATTCCTTCGGCATACCGTCCTCCTACTCCTCGGGTCATCTCGGTAATGCCTCGCCCCCACCCGCTCAAACCGCTCCCCACGTCCGCATCGACAGCTGCATGACATCGCAAGTGACCATCAAGCCGGCAGCGACGGCGATACGCGCCGTGAGTAGGTCGATTCCGGGTGTACGGTCACCACGTCCAAGCGCTGCACCAGCGAACCAGGCGCTTCGCCATCCCCGAAATGCTCGAGCGACGGCACGAACACCGCTTCCGCGTCCAGACGCGTGGCTTGGCCGGAAACATCGGTGCGCAGATATCCGAGCGCGCGCCATGAACCGACGCTACGAAGCGGAGGTGCGCGAGCATGAACGCGCATGTTCCGATTGGAGGCAATTCCATGCGGTTACAGTTCCTCGGCAAATGTGGCACCGAAGGCGGAGGATGCCTTCGCTCTATTTGACTGATCACGACACTTATGTGGTCCAGGGTTGGACGACGGACACACCCGAGACCATCGAAATCCCGCATCACCTGACAGGATTCGTGGACCCCGACACGTTCATCGGCGCGACCATGACCGACAGCGGTCGTGGAACGTTCACCTTGTCCGGAGCCCCGGTCGCAGACCTCGAGACTCTCGGGCAGATGGACATCTACCCTGGCGAGACCTGCGTGGAAGTACCCAAGTTAGGAAGGACGTTCTACGGCAATGCAACTAGTGCAGGGTGAGGCGTTCGACGAGCTGTTCCGCGAGGCGAAGCGTGAAGCGTTCCACCTGGAAGTGCGGGACGACTACTACCCGCCGGACTACCCACCACTTGTGCGATTCCTCGCTGGAGAACCAGAGGACTACCAATGGTTCCAGCCCTGGCTGAACCAGGTCCGGGAATCGGTGGATCGCGGGGTAGCGGTCAACCGCGCACGCGTTGTCACCACCCCGCACAACGACTACACCCGATACGCGAAACACGTTGCCCGCCTGAATGTGGAGGCAGGCGAGGATGTGCGGTACTTGGCACGCCACATGATCGACCCGGACGAGTTGACCACCGATGATTGGTGGATCTTCGATGACGCGGTCGTAGCGTTCACAGTCTTCGAACCCGGAGACAACGGGCGCTGGCTCGGTGGCGCGGTAACGACCGATCCGCGCATCGTCGAGTACATCCGAACGGTCAAAGAACGGGTCTGGTCTCGGGCCGTTCCGTTGTCGGAATATCGCGAACCGTGACGGGTTCGCTGGACCAGGCGAAAGAAGCTCTCGGGGCAAGGCTTCGAGAGCTTCGCCTCGATGCGGGACTCACGGGTACCGAGCTCGCCCGTCGCGCCGGGTGGCATCAAACCAAGGTCTCGAAGATCGAGTACGGCAAGACCAAGCCCACGGACGGCGACCTGCGGGTCTGGTGTGCCCTCACAGCCTCCGAGCCCCAGTTGCCCGACCTGATCGCCACGCTGCGGAATATCGAAGCCGCATGGCTCGAGTGGAGGCGCGTCCTCGGTACCGGAACCAAACGCAGGCAACAGGCTTCGATCAGATTGGAAGCCGGAACCGAGGTGATGCGGGTGTATCACCCGTTCCTGATTCCGGGATTGCTCCAGACAGCGGAGTACGCCGAGGGCGTTCTTCGGAGCGTCATCGAGTTCCAGCAGGTGCCCGACGACATCGACGAGGGCGTGTCCAAAAGGATGGAGCGCCAACAGATCTTGTACCGGCGGAACCATCGCTTCCACTTCGTCATCGCGGAACAAGCCTTACGGACCACGGTAGGCGACGGCCGCACCATGACGGGACAACTCGACCGGCTGCTGGCGGTACTGGGCATGCCGAGAGTCGTTCTCGGCATCGTCCCGACCGAATCGCCGTACCGGGTATCGATGACGAACTTCACGATCTTCGACAACTCGAGGGTCATGGTCGAAACCGTCACAGCGGAGCTGACGGTTACCCAGCCACGGGAGATCGCCCAGTACGGCCGCGCTTTCGATGTACTGGCCGGACAATCCGTCACTGGCGAGGGAGCTCGTACTCTCATCCGGAACGCCTTGGAAACACGGTCCAACGGACAATAGAGCCGTCGAGACCCCCGACCAGAGCCGACAGCAGGCTTCGCGAAGCACCGGCCCGCTCGCCGACCCGTCCGATATCCGCTCGGTACCGGTGCGATCGGGTTCAGGATCCGTGGGCCGGCTCGGCTGAGGCCAGGGTGGCGGCGCGGGTGATCAGGGATTCGGCGACGGGGCGGGTTCGGCTGCCGAGTCCGCAGGCGCTGGCTACTCCGTCGAGGCGGTGGCCGAGGGCGTGTTCGATCATGCCCAGGGTCGCGATTTGTTCGGCTTCGGTGGGGGTTTCGTGGACGAACCCGGCATGGAAGCGGGTACCGGCGCCGAGTCGCAGGTCCGCCAACGGCGCGTAGAACGCAGTGTCGGTGGGCGGGGGTATGTCGCCGGCGGCGAGCGGGCCGTGGATGTATTCCAGGGTGCGGCCCGAAGGCCAGTGCCGGGCAACGGAATTGGCCAATGCGACCAGTGGTCGGGTGTCACGCAGGGTGGTGCGGGCTTTGTTGTTCATGCCGCCCAGGCACAAGTGCACACCGAAGCGGGTGCCCTCGGGTGCCGCGGCGGCGAGTGCTCCGATTCCCCGCCCGAATCGCAGCAGTCGGCCGACGATGCGATGCAGGGGCTGGGTTTTGGCGGCGATGACCAGTTCGGCGGGAGCCTCCAACTGGATCACGGCGTCCTCGCCCGCCAGTGCGTGGATCGCGGCGATCTCACGGGCCATCGCGGCCGCGAACGCCTTGCGGTGTCGTCGGCGAGCCGCACAGGCCAGCGCGACGGTGGTGATGGTGAAATCGGTGGCCATCCCCACCTGCAGTGCCAGTCCCGCAAGGCAGCGCTCGCCCCGCATCGCCCGGAAGGTCGGGAGAGCATCCGCTGTTTCGGCCGCGTACCCGAGATCCATTCGGTCACCGTGTAACTCGACCCCGGGCGCGACATGATGCGCGGTCGGAGCCTGACTCAACCGCCATCGTGGTTGCGGTACCTCGATCAGCAGCCCTTGGGTGACCAGGTCTTCGATGATGGGCATGATGTAGCGGTCGTAGCGGCGCGTTTCACCGGTCGGCAACGTCTCGAGCAGCGGTCCGGCGCGGTCGAGCATCGCGCGCATGGCCTCGCCGGTGTTCGTGGCGGGGAAACTACCGACCAGATGCACAGCCCGCGCATCGGTGTCCCGCATCGTCGAAGGCATCCCTTCCCTGCTCGCCGCGCGCAGCCCTGCTGGTTCGGCTCGCCCGTCACGCGGCCTGCGCTCGGTGCGTGCCCCGCTGCACACTAACGGTGATCGTAATGCCCGGATACCTTACGCACCGTAGTTCGACATCCTCGGTGTTCGATGGCCAATTCACCGCCGGGGGAGCGGAATCCGGCGGCCGCGTAATGTACTCGCACCGCTGTGACCTTGACGTTCCCCAGGTTCATGGCGTACCACAGTGGGTATCGCGATCTTGTTCTCGGATGGCCCATCACCGGCTGAAATCGCTTCTCTGTCAGCGTTTTTCGACTCGTGACCATGTCCTTCGAGTTCCCGCCGTTTCCTGGGGATTCCCAGTTTCCGGCCGCGAAACATGGAGCGAAAACTGGAGCCCGATCCCTGTTCGTTCCCGCGGTATCCCGGCGCTGACGCACGCAAGACCGCCTCGCGGACTTGTCCGGCATGTCCCAGCAGAACGTCTCCTACCTGCTGTCCAAGCCACGCCCGCAATCCGTTTGATTGCCGCGCACGCCTGCCAGCTCACGGTTCCTGTGGGCTGGCACGCGTGACCGCCGCCCCGAGACCCGGCCCCTGGCGCCGCAACAAATCCATCCGCTCCTGCCGATGTCTGGGTCGGCGGATTCCCGTTGTTCGATCAGGGGCGGAGTTCTTGGTAGAAGCCGCGGATGTCGTTGACGAGCAGGGCAGGTTGTTCAAGTCCGGGGAAGTGGCCGCCACGGTCGAATTTGGTCCAGCGCACGATGTTGTGGGCTTGTTCGGCGATGCGGCGCACCGACACCGAGATGTCGTGGGGGAATTGAGCGACCGCGACGGGGACCCCGATGCGGGGGCCGGGCTGGCCCCAGGTGAGGCCGTCTTCGAAGTAGTAGCGGGCCGCTGACCCGGCGGTGGCGTTGAGCCAGTAGATCATGATGTTGGTCAGCAGGGCGTCGCGGTCGATCGCGTCTTCGGGCCGATCGATCGAGTCGGTCCAGTCCTTGAATCGCTCGGCGATCCAGGCCATTTGCCCGACGGGTGAGTCGGTGAATCCGTAGGCCAGGGTTTGGGGCCGGGTGACCTGCAGCATCCAGTACGCGCCGACCTCGGAATTCCAGCGCTGCCCCGCGGCGAGGGCCCGTTGATCGCCGGGATCGTCGGGGTCGGCGGTGGCGGGGTCGATGAGCGCGGACAGGATCGAGGTGACATGGATGCCGGCGACATGCTCGGCGTCAAGCCTGGCCAGATGCCGGGTGACCTGGGAGCCGAGGTCGCCGCCGTGAGCGCCGTAGCGGTCGTAGCCGAGTCGCGCCATCAACACTGCTAGGGCTCGGGCGACCCGTTCTGCGGTCCAGCCGACTGCGGGCCCGGAGAATCCGAATCCCGGCAAGGTCGGCACGACTACATGGAAGGCGTCGCGGGCGTCGCCGCCGTGGGCTGCCGGGTCGGTCAGCGGGCCGATCATGTCCAGGAATTCCACGATCGATCCCGGCCATCCGTGAGTGAGCACCAGCGGCATAGCGTCCGGGACTTGGGAGCGGACGTGGATGAAATGCAGGTCGTGGCCGTCGATTTCGGTGCGGAACTGCGGGAAGGTGTTGAGCCGTGCTTCCTGGGCGCGCCAATCGTAGCTCTCGCGCCAGTAGCGGGTCAGCTCCTGCATGTAGTTCAGGGGGATGCCTTGGGTCCATCCCACGCCGGGCGCTTCATCGGGCCAGCGCACCGCATCCAGTCGTCGATGCAGGTCCTCGATCCGATCCCGCGGGATATCGATGCGGAAGCTGCGAACCGTGCTGGAACTCTCGAAAGAATCGATGTCAGCGGTCATGACGATCAACCTACGGATGATGCAGGTCAGAAGCTGTCCTAGATCATCCAGCGGAGAGGCGTGTCGCCTACGCGCTCACCGAGACGGAGAGCGCGGCGCGGCGGAAGGTCAACCGGTCGTGCCGAACTGGGCCGTCGTGGACGTCCGTTGCCGCCGAGTGCCGGATGGGTTCGCACGGCGTGGCGGTAATACTGGCCGACGGCCGCGCCCGTCGAATCCTGATGAGATGGTGAGCGTTTCTACCGGGGGGGTCATCGCCTTCGGCCAAACAGCTCCACTGCGGTGTAGTCGGTGCTGGGTAGCTTGTCCAAGGCGGCCGCGATGCGACGCTCCTCCCATTGAAAATGGGATTCCAATATGGCCGATGGCCCCGCGATCTCGCCGCGCACCGTTGCCAGGTTCTCGGCGCTGAGATCGGCAAGCGCGGTTGTCATGCGGGTCAGGATGTCCGCGACCAGATGGTGGTCGGCGGAGAGCTCGGCCAGTACCGGTCCCAAATCCGGGAAGCGTTGCGCCAGAGCGGGAAACGCTGACTCGTCCTCGCTCGTGTGATGGTCGGTGAGAGCTTGGCAGAAAGCCAGGCAGTGCGCACGCAGGTCACGAAGGGGGGCGGATCGGGGCGTTGGCCGGGTACTCATCCAGGGCGCGGGTAACGCGGCGTAGTTCGCCACGCAACCAGTCGTGAGTGCCGATCAATTCACGGCCCAGTGCCCGGGCACGATGGGGATCGGTGGACATGGAGGTCTCTTTCGCGAAGGAGGGACAACCAGGAGACGACCCTCGCGGGTGACAAGACGCGCGAAGGCATGGAAGGCGTTGTGCCAGTGGTTATCACGCGCCCCGAGCAAGGCACGCTCTCACCATCAGCAGGGAATCAGATGTCGGGCCTGTCACCTGATCTTGCCGCAGCCCCCCAATCGCCGTTCGCTCACAGCTCAGGTGGGCTGTTCCCATCGGGTGCAGAACACGCCGGACCGGCGCGAACCTCGATCCTCTGGTGGTACCTGGCCACATGCCTGAAACCATCGGGGGCGGCCCTGGTTGTCGAAGGCTTCGACGGCGGGTGTCCAGTGGCCGGTGGTGATGGGTTGGGCGCAGTCGCGCCATTTCGAGTCGATGCTCGGGTCGTACTCGTAGCCCCAGGACAGCCACAGGCGGTCCCGATCCGATTTGGAGACAACGAAATCCGCCCACACGATCCATCCGTATTTGGGATGCCGCTGGGCGCGCAGCGCGACCTCGCGGTCCATGATCGGGGTGCGCAGCGCCGTCGAGGTGGGATACAGGGTCTGAATCGGGGTGGCCGGGTCGGGCTCGCGGGCTTCGGCACAGTCGGAGTACGCCATCAATGGCGAGTCCATCCGGGGGTGGTAGGGCGCCGGTGCGCGCCAGTCGTTCCATTTCCACCCGGCGCCTATGCCGAGCCCGATGCCGAATACGCCGGCCATCAGGCAGGCGAGCAGCGCACGTAGCGAACGTCGGCCGCGTC
>NZ_JBSGBY010000081.1:0-19485 GCF_053601505.1 Nocardia sp. NPDC004722 | reverse complement strand
CGGCAGTGCGGCGCTGGGCACCGGCAGCGCGGTGTCCCCGGTGGCGAGCGACGCCGGTACCGACACCGAGCAATGGGAACCTCTCGCGCTCGGTCCCGCGAACTGACCCGCGAAAAAGGGGCCGCGAGAACACTCTCGACGCGGGTAGCTTCGTCGGCATGGACTGGAGTTTTCTTGCGGCCGAGGAACTTTTGACTGCGCTGCGTGCGGGCGAGGTGTCCTCGGTGGAACTGACCGAGGAGGCGATCGCCCGCATCGAGCGGGACGACAAGGCCATCAACGCGATCTGCGTGCCGGACTTCGAGGGGGCGCGCGCCGCGGCGCGGGCGGCCGATGAGGCGCGGGCCCGGGGCGAGGAGCGGCCGCTGCTCGGAATTCCGGTGACGGTCAAGGAGTCCTACAACATGGCGGGGCTGCCCACCACGTGGGGGATGCCGGACCAGCGGGATTTCGTGCCGGAGGAAGACGCGGTACAGGTGACGCGGCTGCGCGAGGCGGGCGCGGTGATCCTCGGCAAGACCAATGTGCCGTTCATGCTGCGGGATTGGCAGAGCTACAACGAGATCTACGGGACCACCAACAATCCGTGGGATCTGTCGCGCAGCCCGGGCGGGTCCTCGGGCGGGTCGTCGGCGGCGCTGGCCGCCGGGTTCGGGGCGCTGTCGATCGGGTCGGATATCGCCGGATCCTTGCGTGTGCCCGCGCATTTCTGCGGGGTGTACGCGCACAAGCCGACGGTCGGGATGGTGGCGACGCGCGGCATGGTGCCGCCGCCGCTGGCGCCGCTGCCGGTGGATCTCGATCTCGCGGTGGCCGGTCCGATGGCGCGCACCGCACGCGATCTGTCCCTGCTGTTCGACGTGATGGCCGGGCCGGATCCGCTGACCCGCGGCCTCGCCTACGAACTGCGGCTGCCGCCGGCGCGGCACGAGCGGCTCGCGGACTTCCGGGTGCTGATCCTCGAAGACCATCCGTCGGTGCCCTCGAGCGCGGCCGTGCGGGCGGGCGTCAACCGCGTCGCCGACGCCTTGACCGCCGCGGGCGCCCGAGTGGAGCGGCAGAGCGACTTGCTGCCCGACCTCGCCGAGACCGCGACCTTGTATGCGCAGCTGCTGGTCTCGGGCTTCGCGGCCGGTATGCCCGACGACCAGTACGAGCAGATGCGGGCCGCCGCCGCGGCGCTGCCGGAGGACGTACCGGAAGCGGATGCCGTCTGGTTGCGTTCGATGGTGGCCACCCACCGTGACTGGCTGCGGGCCGACAGTCGCCGTGAGCTGCATCGGCAGCAGTGGCGGCGGTTCTTCGCCGAGTTCGACGCGGTGGTCTGCCCGGTCACGCCGACCCCGGCGTTCCCGCACGATCACACCCCCGATCTGGGTGCCCGCCACATCGACATCGACGGTGTCGCTTACCCGTCCGGTCTCCAGACGGCCTGGCTGGGGGTGGCGACCATGTCGGGTCTGCCCGCCACCGCGATCCCCGCGGGCCTGTCGCCCGAGGGGCTTCCGGTGGGCGTGCAGCTCATCGGTCCGATGTACGAGGACCGCACCCCGCTGCGCCTGGCCGAACTGCTCGAGCAGGTGATCGGCGGTTTCCGAATGCCGAGCTAGGCTGCGGGGGTAGCCCGCACGATGGTGGGGATGGCCGAGAGGGTGGGAGCATGCGGACGCTGCTGGTACTGCTGATCGTGCTGGTGATCGGATTGATCATCGGCGACCGGGTGGGGGTCGTGTTCGCGCAGAACGAGATCGCCAAGCACATCCAGACCGAGTACAACCTGTCGGCGCAGCCGCGGGTGTCCATCGGCGGGATTCCGTTCCTGACCCAGGCGTTGAGTGGTTCCTACCACGACATCGACGTCCGGGTGGGGGACTGGAGCGTGCAGAAGGTGTCGGTCGAGGACGTGGACGTCGCGCTGAAGGACGTCTCCGCGTCGATCGGCGACGTGATGAACGGCCGCACTTCGGCCTTCGTCGCGGGCACCGCCACGGCGACCGCCCTGGTCACCTACGACACCGTGCAGACCTACGCGCCGTCGAGCGTGGAGTCGCTGTCCTATGGGGCCGACGGACTCTCGGTGAAGGGCAACTTCCCGGTCGGCGGCGTCTCGGTCCCGGCGACCGTGGTGGTGACGGTGTCACCGACCGACGAAGGCATCGAGATCACGCCCACGGCGGTCAAGACCGTGGCGGGCGGGATCCCGATCCCGTTGGCCTCCCTGCGCAAATCCCTCACCTTCACCGTGCCGCTCAAGCAGCTCCCGCTGGGCGCGAAGCTGACGGGCATCCAGCCGGACGCGAAGGGGTTGAAGGCCACCGCGGTGGCCCAGAACGTGCATTTCAGCGAGGTGCCCGCCAGCAAGTGAGCGGGCTCAGGCCCTCGTATAGCGGTAGTGGTCGAGGGGGAAACGGCTGTTGCCCCACCACATTTCGAGATGGGTGCTGGGCCGGATGGCGGCCACGTCGTGATGGTTGTTGATGTAGTAGGTCCGTGAGGATTCGCAGTCGTTGTTGAGCCACAGCGCGTTCCGATGCCGCCGCAGGCTCTTGTGCCAGTAGCGGTCGTGCGGTTCCTGACGGATCTCGACGGTGGTGGCGCTGCGCTCCCGGGCGGCGGTGATCACGCGGCGGGCATGACGAGCAGTGCACTCGATCATGGCCAGGTAGGAGGCCGCGGCGAAACCGTAGGGTCCGGTGATCAGGAACAGATTCGGGAAGCCCGGCACCGAGACGCCCTGATATGCCTGGAATCGGTTGTCCTGCCAGAACTTTCCGAGCTCGACACCGTTCCGACCGCGGATCGGGAACGGCGGGGTCGCGCCGGTCTCCATGACCTTGAAACCGGTGGCGCAGACCAGCACGTCGATCTCGTGTTCGGTGCCGTCCGCGGTGACCACGGCGGTGGCGGTGATCCTCTCGATCGGGTCGGTGATCAGCTCGACATGGTCGCGGGTGAAGGTGCGCAGGTAGCGGTTGGAGACCGACGGGCGCTTGCAGCCCAGGGCGTAGTCGGGGGCGAGCCGATCACGCAGCTGCCGGTCGTCGACCTGGGTTCCGTACCAGCGCTTGATGATCCGCCCGGTGATCTCGATGATGGGGCTGGTGGCGCGGTAGAACACGCCCGCGGTCGAGACGCCGGTGTCGAAGGTCGCCATCACGCCCAGTCGCACCAGCCTGCGCAGCCCCGGCACCGTGTCCAGCGCCTGCTTCACGCCGCGATCGACGCGGAAGTCGGGCTTGGGCACCACCCAGATCGGGGTGCGCTGGAACACCGACAGCTGCTTTGCCTCCTCGGCCAGCTCCGGAATCAGTTGCAGCGCAGTGGCTCCGGTGCCGATGACGGCGATCCGCTTGCCTCGGTAGTCGTACTCGTGATCCCAGCGGGCGGTGTGCACCACCTTGCCCGTGTACTCCTCGATGCCGGGAATGTCGGGCATGCGCGGGACTTCGAGGCCGCCGATGGCCGCGATCAGGTGCCGGGCGGTGAACGTGCCGCCCTCGGCGGTGTCGATGTGCCAGTACCGGTGGTTCTCGTCCCAGGTCGCGCCCTCCACGCGGGTGTCGAGCAGCAGATGCTCGCGCAGCCCGTACTTGTCGGCGATCTGATCGGCGTACGCCTTCACCTCGTGTCCGGGTGCGAACAGTCGCGACCAGGTCTGCGGTGGTTCATAGGAGAAGCTGTAGTACACCGACGGAATGTCCACGGCCACACCGGGATAGGTGTTGGCATGCCAGGTGCCGCCGATATCGGAGTTCTTGTCCACGATGACGAAGCTCTCGATCCCGGCGCGCCGCAGTTCGACGGCCGCGCCCAGCCCGCCGAAACCGGCCCCGATGATCGCGACCTCGAGATCGGGCTCGGTGTGCGCGGTGTCCTGATCGCGTTGCGCGCGAAGGGGAATCTGGAAGAACGGCGTCATGGTTACGGAACCTATGCCGCGCCGCCGCCGGTCGGTCATTCCTCGCTTGCCAATTGATTGACCGCAACGGACACGCCCCGGGAGGTGCGCCGGAGGATCGGACATGATCGTGGCATGACCGTCGAACACGAACGAGACGACCGGACCCTCGTCATCCGGATGAACCGTCCGCACAAGCGCAATGCGATCGACGCCGAGATGACCGCCGGGCTCGACGCCGCGCTCAATGCCTTCGAGGACGACCCGGACCTGTGGGTGGCGGTGCTGACCGGCACCGAGTCGATGTTCTCGGCGGGCACCGACCTGGGCGCGGGACCGGGTGAGAAGACCGCGCGCGGCGGTGAATACGGGGTGATCCGCCGCCGGATGGGCAAACCGCTCATCGCCGCGGTCGAGGGCCACGCCTTCGGCGGCGGCATGGAACTGGTGCTGGCATGCGACCTGGTGGTGGCTGGCCGCACCGCCACCTTCGGCCTGCCCGAGGTGACCCGGGGCGTGATCGCCACCTGCGGCGGCCTGTTCCGCACCCGCCGTGCGCTGCCGTTGAACGTGGCGAAGGAAATGCTGCTGACCGGTGATCCGCTGACCGCCGAACGGGCGTATCAGCTCGGTTTCGTCAACGCGATCGCCGAGCCGGGTGCGGCCGAACAGTCGGCTCGCGCACTGGCGCAACGGATCTGCCGCAATGCCCCGGTCTCGGTGCGGCAGAGCCTGACGGCGCTCGAACGGCTCAATTCCGCCGACGATGTCCGCGCCTGGCAGGTGACCGAGGCGGCCATGGCCGCGACGCTGTCGTCCCACGACACGGCCGAGGGTGTCGCCGCGTTCCTCGAGCGTCGCGAACCACGGTGGAGCGGACAGTAATCAGACCGCGCGGATACCGTCCCGAGCCTCGACCAGACTCATGGCCCGCTCGGCCATGGCAGTAATGGTGAGGCTCGGGTTCACGCCCACATTCGCGGGAATGGCCGCGCCGTCGCAGACCAGGAGATTCCGGTAGCCGTACACCCGGTGGCGGGCGTCGACCACGCCCGTCTCGGGGGAGTCGCCGATCGCCGCGCCGCCGAGAATGTGCGCGGTGGTGGGAATGGACGCGATCGCCTCCGGCACCGCCGCCCGCACCACCCCGCCGATCCGGTCGGCGATCGCCTCGGCGGCGGCATAGGCGGCCGGAATGATCTGCGGGATGGGGTTATTCGGATCCTGGACGGTGGTGAGCACCGGATATCCGGTGGGCAGGCGGAACCGCACCCGCAGCCGCACCGAGTTGTCCACCGACTCCATGGTGGTGAGCAGCATGGTGCGCCGGGAGGCATGCCGGATGCGGGAGGCGCGGGCGAACCGCACCGGGTGGCGCAGCACCGTGGCGGCGTAATGGAACGGGCGGGTGCGCCGGGTGCCGCGCGGGGTCGCCAGCGTGGTGAGCAGCGACATGAAATCGCCTCCCGCACCGTAGGTGACGGGCTGGATATGGGTGGTCGGGGTCGGGTAGACGCCGGAGGTGAGGGCCACGCCCTGCGCGAAGTCGTAGGTGTCGTCGCGCGCGGTCACCGCGAGAATGGATTCGCTGTTGGTCCGCACCAGCGTCCCGAGCCGCTCCGAGAGCTTCGGCAGGGACCCGGACAGCTTGCAGCGCAACAACAGTCGATTCGTGCCCAGCGCGCCGCCCGCCACCACGACACCGCGTGCGGTGAGGGTGCGCCGCTCGCGCCGCACCCAACTCCCGGTGCGCTCCGTGGTGACCGCGTACCCCTCACTGCCGTCGGCCGCGCCCAACGGCCGGATGTCGATGACGGTGCGCTCGGCCATGATCTGCGCGCCGCGGCGTTCGGCGAACCAGAGGTAATTCTTGACCAGGGTGTTCTTGGCATTGTGGCGGCAGCCGAGCAAGCAGGAACCGCACCGGACGCACCCGGCGCGATCCGGGCCCGCACCGCCGAAATACGGGTCGGGCACGGTCTTTCCGGGCTCGCCGAGGAAGACCCCGACGCGGCTGCGGGCATAGGTATCGTCGAATCCGTGCTCGGCGGCGTACTCCCGCAGCAGAGTGTCGGCGACGGTGTCCTCGGGCAGCGTGGTCACGCCGAGCATGCGTTCGGCCGTGTCGTAGTGCGCGGCGAGTTCGGCGTCCCAGTCGCCCAGATGCGCCCACTGCGGATTGCGCGCGAACTCCGGCCGGCTGCGATACAGCGTGTTGGCGTAGGTGAGCGAACCGCCGCCGACCCCGGCGCCGGTCACCACGAACACATCCTTGAACAGGGTCGGCCGGAAGATGCCGCGCAGCCCGAGCGCGGGCAGGAAGTAGTAGCGCCGCACCTGCGAGGCGCGTTCGGCGAAATCGGTGTCGGCGAAGCGCCGCCCAGCCTCCAGCACGCCGACGCGATATCCCTTCTCCTGCAACCGCAGGGCCGAGACGCTGCCGCCGAATCCGGAACCGATGACGAGCCAGTCGAAGTCGTAGGGCGCTGCCGCGCCGTGGTCGTGTGTCACGGTCGGTCCCCTCACTTGAGCGGCAGCGCGCCGTCGAGGCCGCCGACATCGCTGATCTTCCAGTCGGCATTGCGGTCCACGCTCACGTTGTAGGTGACCGTGGTCTGCGCGCCACCGGGATTCTGGGCATTGGTGGAGGAGACGTTGACGAAGACGTTCACCTTGAACACACCCGCGTTCTCACCGACTACTTTCGCCGCGATGGGGCTCCCGGTGGATGTCCACTTCAACGGGGTGAGCAGATCCTGCAACTTCGGTGCGGTGGCGTCGAACTTGCTGGTCAGCGTAGGTGCGGTGTTCTTCTTCAAACGCGCTACCCAGGCGTCGAAGTCGGCGAAGTTCACCGTGGACGCGCCGACCGCGTAATCGCTGGCCACCTGTTCGGCGTGCGCATTGTCTGCGGTCACCGCGTCACGGTGCGTGAGATCGCCGTGCGCGGAGGCCAGCAGGACGCCCAGCGTGACCGCGGCTACGGTCGGCACCGCCACGGCGGCCGACCACGCGAGGGTGCGCACGGAGACCGCGACGGTGGCCGATTTCGGGGAACGCGTTGTCGGTGTGGGCTTTTCGGCCTCTTCGATCTGTTCGGCCTTGTCGGCCTGCTCGTCCAGCTCGAGGGTCATGGCAGTCTCCCGGTGTCGATGTGGATCATTTGACGGTGACCTGCAATCGCAGGGTGCCGTCGGGGCTGGTGGCGTGCAGCGCCTGGCTGATGAGGCTGCCCAGGTCCAGCTGCCCCAGCAGCGGTGTCGCACTGGCGTAGAGCGGCGTGAGCAGCGGTGCGACGGGCGCGAGTTCGGGTCCGAGCTGCCGCACCCGGTCGGTGAGCTGCTTCAGGAACGGCACCAGGCCGAGCTCATGGTCCGGCCCGTCCGCGAGGAAGGAGTCGGGCATATCGCCCGCCCGGATGACCGCGGCGATGGACGCCGCGACCTCCGACACCCGCGGCCCGAAGTCGGCCCACGGACCCGACGCGCTCACCAATGCCGGTTCCGTCCAGTCCATATCGGTGGCGCGGGACTGGAGGGCCAGCAGCATCTGCCGGATCAGATCGGTACGGCTGAGCAGGGTGGCGGCCAGCAGGTCGGTGGCACGTGACAGCTCGGGGATCACCGCCTCGGTGCCGGACATGGCGCGGCCGAAGGTGTCCACGATCGAGGACAGGGCGGCCGGATCCAGCTGGTGCATCAGCCCGGTGGTGGTCTTGGCGACCTCGGGGATGGACAGCGGTGCGGCGATCTTGGTGGCGCGCAAGGACTGTCCGTCGCGCAGGTAGGGACCCGCGCCCGAGGCGGGTTCGAATTCGATGAAGGATTCGCCGAGCCCGGACAGCCCGTCGATGCGCACCGCGGCGTCCTCGGGGATCGGATAGCGGTCCGAGATCCGCAGTTCCACCCGCACGCCGTCCGCGTCGTGACCGACCGAGACGACTTGCCCGACCTGCACGCCCGACAGCAGCACCTTCGAACGCGGCAGCACCCCGCCCGACTTCGGCACCGTCATGGTGACAGTCAGATCGTGGGCGAAGGGCTGCACGCGGACCACGCCGACCGCGAGATAGCCGCCGCCGAGCATCAGGATCGCCAGGATGCTCGCCAGCGACAGCAGCGAACTCGGTTTCACCGGACCACTCCGATCATGCGCAGGGCCCGCACGATCGCGTCGACGCGGTCGTCGGTGGACAGGGGATCGTCACCGACGGTGACACCGGTGACATCGATCTTCGCCCCGCCCTCGACGAACGGAATCACCTTGTCGCGCAACAACGTGACCAACCGGCTGAGGTTCGAGGGCGCGCTCAGGTCGAGTGGGTTGCCCGCCAGCAGCATCGGCACGAACGTGGTGGCCGCCGCGTCCCCGGCCTGCAGCAGCGGCGCGAACCCGACCAGCGACTGCCCGATATCGCCGAGCGAGCCGACGATGCCGAGGGTGTTCACCAGTGCCTGCACATCGGCCGGAATATCGTGCGCGCCACGCTCACTCAGCAGTGCGTTCAATTCGCGGGGGTTGTCGCGGACGGCGTCGAGGTCGGCCTGGAAGGCGTCGAGGAACCGGTCGAGGACATCGAGATGACCGGACAGGTCGGTGACATCGGTGCCGAGGCGGTCGAAGATCCGTGCGGTGTCGCGGGTGTCGGGCGGCAGCACCGCATTGGACTGGTCGATGATCTCCTGGATCTGGTGCAGCGCACCGCCGCCCACGAAACTGGACAGCCCGACCAGCAGATTCTCCACCTGCAGTGCGGGTTTCGTCTGCGCGACCGGGATGGCGCCGTCGGCGGGAATGGTGGCGGCCCCCGCGTCCGGGGGAGTGGTGAGGCCGATGAAGACATCGCCGAGGATGGTGTCCTGGCGCAGCTGTGCGGTGGTGGCGGCGGGCAGCCGCACCGCGTCCTCGATATCCACGACCGCGTCGATGCGGCCGGGACCGTCCGCGGACGGGTCGATCACCCGCACCGAGCGCAGGCTGCCGATCCGCGCGCCATTGGCCACCACCTTGGCCTGCGCGGGGAGATTGAGCGCGGTGGCGAACTGGATGTGGACCGGATAGGTCGGCCCGGACACCGAGGCCCCCGGCACCGGCAGTGCGGCGGGGTCGATGGCGCAGCCCGCGGGCAGCACCGCCACGAGCGCGGCGCACAGCAGCGTCGGCAGCGTTGTCCTGGTCGGCAGCGGAGATGTCCTTCTCATCGGGCACCTGCCGCGCGCAGGACCAGCGGCACCAGATCCACACTCGCCAGCCCGTTCTCGGCGGAACGGCAACTGCCCGGCAGCAGCGCCTCGACGGCCGTGCACACCTGCCCGGCGGTCTCGGCGGGCAATTGCACACGCGGCGGCGCGTATCCGACCTTCACCTGTCCGGTCGCCGGATCCACGAACTGCCCGAACGCCGACACCACCGCCGGAATCATCTCCAGCAGCTGGCGCAGGGACGCGATCCCGGCGGAAAGCAATTGCAGTTTCGGCACGGCGGCGTCGAGGCCGTTGAGGATGGAGCGTCCGTACTTGTGCGCGATCGTGTTGAACCACGGCATGATCACCAGCAGCGAGTCGACGATCTCGACGGTCTTGCCCCACACCGAGTTGATGAAGCCGATGCCGTCTCCGGCCTGGGTGAGCGCCACTTTGATGTCGTCCCAGTTGAGCGCGACGCTCGAGGCCAGGGCGGCGAAGGCGTCGAGTGCCGCGCCGAGATGGCCGATGGCGGCGTCGGGGTGATCCAGGGCGGTGCCGAGATCCTTGATGAGCTGGTTCAATTGCGGACCGGTGCCGGAGGTGGCCTGATCGAGGGCGCGGACCCCGTCGCGGAGCCGATTCGCCTGACCGGGATCACCGTCGCCATTGAGCCGGGCAGCCAGGGTGGAGAACGCTTCCAGGGTCTGGGTGATGCTCTTGGGTGTGAATGTCTTGGTGATGCAGGTGCTCTCGGGCCACCGGTCCGGGGATGCGTTGTCGCCCAGCACTTCCAGGTCCCGATCGGCGACCAGGGTGTCCGACACGGTGGTGGCGGAGACCGCGCCGTGCAGCGGATGCGCGGCGTCGACGGTGAAACGCACTCGGACCGTGCCGTTCTCGGGTGCCACGCCGGTGACCGTGCCGACCGGAAGGCCGAGCATGGTGACGTGATTGCCGGGATACAGGCCGATGGAGTCGGGCATGATCGCGCAGTACGCGAGGGTCTTCTTCATCGGGTCGAAGGCGAGCAGGTAGCCCGCGAGGGCGACGAGCACCGCCAGCGCGACACCGGCCGCGGTGACGAAGCCCTGGGAGGCGAACAGGCGTCTCATTCAGCACTCCCGTCCTGGCAGCGGGATGCACACGTCGGGGGCGGTGACGGTGATCCCGGACTGGTCGACCGTCACCCCGTTTGCGGTCGCCGCCTGCAACCGAGTCTTGATGTCGCCCAGACTGTTCAGCGCCTGATCGAACCGCTTGCCCAGATCCTCCAGCTGCGGCACCGCCGCCTCGAGCTGGTCGGCAAGCGGTTCGAGTTCGTCGTGCCAGGCCGGTTCGATCCCGGCGATGCGGGCCAGCAGTTGCGCGGTGACGGTGAGCGCGGTGGCGATCTCGGCCTTCTTGGCCAGGCCGTCGGTCTCGAGCGAACCGATCTTGCGGATGAACGTGCCCAGCAGTGAGCGGTTGCCGTTCACGGCGGTCAGGTATTCGTCCATGACCGTCACCGCCCGCGACACGTCGGTGTTCTGCCGGTTGATCAGCCCGACCAGGCCCTGCACGGCGGTCCCCATGCGCCGCAACGCATCCGGGCTGCTGGTCAGCGAGTTCTGTAAGGCGTCGAAGTTCTTGCGAAGGGTGTCGCCGTCGACCTGCTGGATGGGGGCGGTCGCGTCCTGGAGGGTGCGCACCAGGCTGTACGGCAGGCGAACTCGATCGGCGGGAATCGGCGTGCTGCCCAGTGGTTTGTCCCCGGCCGGGAAGGCCGCGACATAGTGGCCGCCGACCACCGTGAGCATGCGCACCTCGAGGGTGGTGCGATCGCCGAGGAAGATATTGTCGTTGAGGGTGAAGGTCATGCGCACCCGATCCGCCTGCAACTCCAGGGATTTCACCGAACCGACGTGAATGCCCGCGATGCGGATCTCGTCCCCGGCCCGCACCGAGCGGGCCTCACTCAGCTCGGCGGTATAGGTGGCCTTGCCCAATGGCAGCACGTATACCGCGGCCGCGGCGATCAGTAGCACGACCAGCACCGCCGCGCCGTAGAGGCCGAAGCGCAGTTCGCGGGATGTGTCGGCGGGCAGCAGTTTCGGCAGCCACCGTCCCGGCATGCTCAGCTTCGGCATATCGACACTCGCTGTCCGCTGATCAGCACCGAGAACGGCGCGGGCACCTCGGCGGGCCCCTTGGCACAGCCAAGCTTGATCTGCCCGGCGGTCGGTCCGGCGGGCGGAAGCAGATTCGCCATCGATTGCAGCAGCCCCGGCAGCCGACCGAGGACATCCAGGGCTTGGTTCGGATCGGGGAACAACAGCTGCAGATCCTTTTCCAGGTTCGGATTCGAATTCTCGGTCATGCCCAGGGTTTCCAGCAGGCTGTCCAGCGGTGCCAGCGCCGAGGGCGCGACCGCCGCGAAATGCAGCAGGCCGTCGAGTTCGGTGCGGAAGGAGGTGAACACGTCCGCGATGCCCCGCAACAGGGTCACCAACTGCGGTGACTTGCCGCCGATCTGATCGGAGATGGCCTGCAAATTGGACAGGATCAGCGACAGCACCGCCTGCTTGTCGCTGACGTACCGGCTGAGCTGCTCGAAGGCGTCCAGCGCGGGGCCGATGCCGTGGCCGTCACCCTGGATCACGGCCAGCACGCTCGTGGTGAACTGGTTGAGGGCGTCGGGTGAGAACTCCCGCAGCACCGGCTGCAAACCGTTGAACAGCTGCGTGATGTCGAAGGAGGGGACCGTGCGCTCGACGGGCACGGTCGCTCCGGGAGCGAGCCGGTCACCGGGTGAATCCGGCTGCCGCACATCGATATACCGCTGGCCGGTCAGCATCTGATACCGGATCGCCAGGCCGCTCGCGGCATAGAACGGCCGATCCCGGCTCACCGTGAAGCTCACCGCGGCGCGCGTCCCGTGCAGCGCGATCGCGGTAACCTTGCCGACCTGCACGCCGAACATGCGCACATCGTCACCGGTCTTCAAACCGCTCACATCGGTGAATTCGGCCCTGTACGAGACGGTTTCACCGTGCACCGGGCGCTCGATGGCCGTGATCACCACGACCAGCAGCACGATCATGGCCGCTGCGAACACGCTCAGCCGCCACAGCACGCCGCCCGGGCCAGGCCGCTTCATCGCCCGGCTCCCAACAGGTTCACGGCCACCCGCAGCGCCGGTCCGTCCGGGGTATCGGCGAACATGCGCTGCACCCGGTCGATGGTCTCGGTGAGCTGCGCGTGCGATGTGGCCGGATCCGGGACCGTGTCCGCCATCGCCTGCACGACCCGCGCGAGCGGATCGGTGAAGCCGCCGAAGTTCTGGTGCAGCGTGTCGAAAGTCGAGGCCAGCCCCTTCAGCACACCCTCGCGCAGCATGGTGATCGAGGCGTCGTAGCGGTCGCGATCCTGCTGGAAGACCTCAATATCCATGATCGCCTTGGCCAATTTGAAAGTCGCCGAGGTGAATTCACCGAAACCGTGGAAGAACCCGGCGTACTGGCCCAGCAGATACGAGGACGGATACTGCTGGGTGTCGGCCACCGCCCGGCTCAAGGTCACCACCGCCCGCAGCACCGGGGTGAAGGCGTGCAGGTCGGTCCCGATCTGGGTGAGCAGGCTGGTCAGCTGCGGCGTCAGCACCTCGGTGGAGGTCTGGGTCAGCGACCGCAGCAACGCGCCCATGGTCACATCGCTGACCCGGCCCGCCATATCGATCACCTGACCGTCGCGCAGCGGGCCGCCGCCGGGCGCGCCGTGCACGGCCACCGTGGCGATGCCGAACAGATTCTCCGGCGCGTAATCCACGCTGAGCGCGTCGGTCAGGCCGCGGGTCTGCGCCGGATCCAGGTCCAGGGTCAGCAGTTGCCGTCCCGCGTCGGGCCGCACCTCGGCGATGCGGCCGATGGCCACCCCGTCGAAACGCACGGAAGTGCCGGGCGCGATGCCCTCCCCGATCTGCTCGGTGCGCAACTGGATTCGCAACCGCGGACCGGTGGCGCGCTGGTCGAGCATCGACCACGACACCACCGCGGCGGCGACCAGCAGAACGGCGAGCACCCCGAGCAGGCGGGATCGGCCGGGGCCGGTGCGCACGCCGGGAATCGCATAGTTGGGCATAGACCTATCCCGGGAATTCGATCGCGGAGTTGATGCCCCACAGCAGCAGGGTCAGCACCATGTCCAGGCCGATGATGGCCACGAAACTGGCGCGCACCGCGCGACCGGAGGCGATGCCGACACCCTCCGGCCCGCCCGCGGCGAAAAAGCCGTAGAAGCAGTGGATCAGGATCACCGCGACACCGAAGACGAGGATCTTCACGACCGCCGCGAGAATGTCGTAGCCGCTGGTGAACTGGAAGAAATAATGGTCGTAGACGCCCGCGGCCTGGCCGTGCAGCAGCACGATCACCGTCGAGCACGACAGGTAGGACAGGATCAGGGCGATCAGGAAGGTCGGCACGATCGCCACCGCGCCCGCGATGACCCGGGTGCTGACCACGAACGGCACCGAGCGCAGGCCGAGGGATTCCAGTGCGTCGATCTCCTCGGAGATGCGCATGGCCCCGATCTCGGCGGTCATCCGGCAGCCCGCCTGCGCGGCGAACCCGATGGCCGCCGCGATCGGGCCCAACTCCCGGGTATTGGCGAACGCCGATACCACACCCGACACCGAGCCCAGGCCGATCAGATTCAAGGCGGCGAAGGCTTGGATGCCCACGCCGGCACCGATCGACAGGCCCAGCACCACCAGCATGGGCACGGTGCCGCCGCCGACGATCAACGAGCCACGGCCCCAGGTCATATCGGTGATCGCGCGCAGCGTCTCGCCGCGATAACGGCGCAGCGTCAACGGGATTCCGGCGAGGGCTTGCAGGATGAAGCCGAGCATGAACCCGGCGTTCTCCAGCGGGGCCAGCAGGCGGCCGCGGTGGCGGGTCAGCCGGTGGATGGTCCGAAGCCCTTGGGGCACATACGGTGTCGCGGTCATCACGCCACCCGCATCGGCAGGAACATGGCCACGACCTGGGTGAAGACGAGGTTCATCACGATGATCGCGGCGACGGACAGCACGACTGCCGCGTTCACGCCGTCGGCCACGCCGCGCGGCCCGCCGCGCGCCTCCAGCCCGCGCTGGCAGGCGACGATCACCACCACGAACCCGAACACCACCGCCTTGCCGAGGGAGATCCAGACATCGGTCACCACCGTGAACGCGCCGAAGGTGGCCCAGTAGCTGCCGGGAGTCACGTTCTGCGCGCCGATCGCCACCACATATCCGGCGATCACACCGACGAAGATGACGAGAATATTGAGCAGCGGAGCCACCAGGACCATGGCCGCCACGCGGGGAATGACCAGGCGGCGTACGGGATCGATGCCCATCACGCGTAGCGCGTCGATCTCTTCGCGGACGGTGCGTGCGCCGAGGTCGGAGGCGATGGCGGAGGCTCCGGCGCCGCCGAGTAGCAGTCCGGTGGCGATGGGTGCGCCCTGTTGGATGACGCCGAGCCCGCCCGCCGCGCCGATCAGCGAGTCCGCGCCCAGTTGGTGGATGAGGTTGCCGACCTGGACCGAGACCACGACCCCGAACGGCACCGCCATCAGGATCGCGGGAATCGCGGTCACCGTGATGAGATACCAAGCCTGGGAGAGCATTTCGCGCCACTGGAAGCGACGGGCCAGCACGTCGGTGGCGCCGCCGTGCAAGGCTTCGACGCCCAGTTCGACCGTTCGTCCGAACGTGCGCAGGCTCGACAGTGCGATCCCGGTGACATTCGCGCGCAGGATCCCCGCGGCCGAAACCGGTGACGGGACAAGCGGGCCCGCATCACGCATCTACTGATTCCTCCCTGCGCCCGCCGCGCCGGCGAGTGCGAAATCTCCCGGGGGTGAAGGCTTTTCTGCACGCTATGCAGCGGTGGAACCGCTGCCCATGGCACCGCCGGACAGGCGGTTGACAGTTTCCGTCGGGGCATATGTCGGGGGCATATCGAGGGCGTATGCCGGCGGCGCATCAGGACGCGATCGTGACCGAGGCCAGCGTCGACCGGACGAAGTCGGTCAGATGCGTCGCGATCGGTTCCGGACTGCCGTCGGCGCGCGGATCGGCCCCGGCCGCCAGATCGCAGTGCAGATAGCCGGGAAACCAGTGCACATTCTCTTCTGGATACACGCCCAGCCCGGCGATCACCTGCGTAAAACTGGACCCGCCCATCAGATTCACGAAAGGCAGTCGCGCGGCGCCCCGTTCGTGCCGGATCGACGCGAGCGAACCGGTGCGGCACCCGGCCATGGTGGCGAAGGCGTCGAGGGGCTGCCGGACCGGGAAATAGTCCTCGAACACATTCAGCCGCCCACCCGCCAGGATCCCGGCCAGCTCCGCCAGGCTGACCACCTCGCTGTCGCCGGTGGCGGCCGGGATGCCGGTGCGCGTGAATTGCGCCGGGGCGTCCGGGGTTCCGCAGCGGTCGTAGTCCCGCCACCGATACAGGGTGTCGAACGAGGTCGGGCTGTAGCGCGGGGCGGTACCGCACGCGGCCTGATACAGCGAGCGCACGCCGCGGGCCTGCCCCGCCTCGAAGGAGAGCGGGAAGGTCCGGGGCGCGACCTCCGCGCTGTCGAGGGTGCCGCAACTCATCGACAGCACGGCGAAATTGACCGAGGTGTGCGCGCCGCCGAGCAATCCGAGCACCGCCTGATTGGTGAGCCGCAGCTTGCGGTAATCCGGTGTGCCGGTGAGGAATTCACGCCAGGTGCGGGCGGTGGAGCCGCGCACGATCAGATCCGGGGTGCCGTGCTCGGGCAGCAGCCGCAGAATGTCGGACTCCTCGTCCGGGGCCAGCGTGGCGGCCGCCCCCACCGCGGCGACGATCGCGAAGGTCTCCGCATTGCCCCAGCCTCCCTTCAGGAAGGCCGTGCTGTTGGGCATGAGCCTGCGTCGCATCAGCGCCGGACCACGCTCGGCCGCCCGGCCCAGCGCGCCCACCGGACCGGTCAGCATCCGCCGTCGCTCCAGCCGTAGCGGATCCAGATGCGTGATGGTGTCGAGCGCGATCAGCCCCGCGATCTGTTCGTGCCCGGGGCGGCCGTCGAAATCCCAGGCCGCATAGGTGCCCGCCTGGATCCCGCCGAGCGAATGACCGCCCAGGAACACCTTCTGCGCGCGGGTGTCGGCGTCCGGGATCTCCCGGCACAGCACCGCGTGCGTGTCCTCGACCGTGCGCGCGGAACCGAAGTCGGCCAGGAAACCGAGCTCACGGTCCCGGCGGAACCCGCCGAAGGTGCGCCCACCGACCTCCCGGCCGCGGTAGTAGTAGTCGAACGCCAGGTGATAGTCGCCCTCGGCCATCGCCACTTCGATCGCGGAATGGTCCTCGACCCCGTTGGCTCGCCGATCCAGCACCCACACCTCGGCCCGCACCCCCGCCGCGGCCAGCCTGCGAACGGTATTGCGGCCCAGCGGTTGCAGCGACCGGGCCCCGGCGATCGCCCCGGGCAGCAGCACGATCACGGCATCCGCGCCGGCCGGATCATCCGATGCGGACGCCGCCCGCACCCGCAGGTGCCGCAACAGGTCGCAATCGGCCGGATGCGCCGGTGCCCCCTCCGGCAGCGGGACCCGATGGGTCACCATGCTCAACCGGATGCCGTCGCGGATCTCCAGCTCCTCTTCGACGCGTGTCATCGTCCAACCTCCGCCGTGCTGTTCCGGGTGCCGTGTGCGGTTCCCAAGTGGGTCGGCGCCAGATTATTCATCCGAGCAGGAATAGCTGTCTGACCTCGATGAAAACGGCAGAAAGGGCGAAAGGGGCGGCTGTAAGAGTCAACCGGACCGAAATTACCGCTAACATGCGGCACACCTATCCGGGTAAGTTGTGCCACATTGGCGGGCCGGGAGTCGATGAGGACAACGCGCACATGTTCGACTGGGATTTATCGAGGAACACCTCCAGCGTTCACATCATGACGAGAATCGCGGAGGAACGAGGTATGCCGACGGCGGCATGCCTGGCGGGCACCGGGTTGCCGCCCGAGGCGATGATCGATCCGAATGCCACGGTGACGGCGCGTCAGGAACTGACGGTGGTCCGGAACCTGCTCACCCGCTTCGGTCACGAGGCCGGGCTGGGCGTGGAGGCGGGCAGCAAGTACCACATTTCGCTGTACGGACCGTGGGGCCTGGCCATGCTCTCGAGCCGCACCCTGCGTGACTCGGTCGAGGTGGCGCTGCGGTACGTGGGACTCGCCTTCGCCTTCGGGCAACTGGAATTCGAGGAGACCGCCACCGAGGCGCGGCTGATCCTCGACGACACCGAGGTCCCCGCCGACGTCCGCGGCTTCCTCACCGAGCGGGTGATGACCGGCATCCAGATGCTCGCCCGCGAACTGTTCCCCGGGGGAGTCCCGGTGTCCCGCATGACGTTCCGGCATCGCGGACCCGCCGACACCGCCCGGCACCGGGAGATTCTCGGCCTGGAACCCGAATTCGACGCGCCCCGCAACGAATTCGTGTTCGACGCGGCCTACCTGGATGTGCCACTGCCGCAGGCCAACGAATGGGCCCGCAGCACCTGCGAGCAACTGTGCCGCGATCTGCTGGTCCGCCGCCAGGCCCGCACCGGGGTGGCGGGCGAGGTCCGCGACCTGCTGGTCCGCGATCCCGGCCAGATCCCCGATCAGGTGGCGGTAGCCGCCGAACTGTTCATCAGCCCCCGCACCCTCTCACGGCGGTTGGCCGACGAAGGCACCTCCTTCCGGGCGCTGCTGGACGAGGTCCGGCAGACGCTGTCGGAAGAACTGCTCGACCACACCGACATGACCACCGAACAGGTCGCCGCCCGCCTGGGCTACGCGGAAGCCGCCTCGTTCATCCGCGCCTTCCGGCGCTGGAAGGGCTGCCCGCCACAGGAATACCGCGCCCGCCACGGCCGTTCCCCGCTCCGCGTGCTCGAATCGGCCTAACTGTTCGAACGATTGGCGTTTCAGACAGGAAATGTCAATCGCCCGACCGCGACGGCCCTGTTCGCCGCGGCCCGCACACCGATAGCGTCCCCGGCACATCGGCTGTGCGGAGGTCTGCGACGTGGAAAATTCCCGACCCGGGAACGAGGGCTCGGACGCCCCGAGCTTCGATTTCGATTGGCTCGTCGTCGGCAGCGGATTCGGGGCGAGCGTCAGCGCATTACGCCTGTCGGAGAAGGGATATCGAGTCGGCGTCCTCGAACAGGGCCGCCGCTTCGCCGACACCGACTTCGCCGAGCGAGCCACCCAGCTGCGCCGATTCCTGTGGCTGCCCGGCCTCGGCCTGCGCGGCATCCTGCGGCTCGCGCCCTACCGGCACGCCATGGTGCTCGCCGGTGTCGGCGTGGGCGGCGGCAGCCTGGTCTATGCCAACACCATGTACCAACCACAGGGCGACGAGTTCTACCGGCACCCGCAATGGGCCGAATTGGCGGACTGGCGAACGGAATTGGCGCCCCACTTCGACACCGCGCGCCGCATGTTCGGGGTCGAGCCGTACCAGGGGGAGCGGCCGGTCGACGGTCTCATGCGCGAGCTCGCACTCGAACTCGGTGTGCCACAAGGCTATCGGCACACACCGACCGCCGTCTACTTCGGTGAGAGCGGAAAAACGGTGCCCGACCCGTACTTCGAGGGTGCGGGACCCGCTCGCACCGGATGCGTGCGGTGCGGCCAGTGCATGCTCGGGTGCCGGTACGGAGCGAAGAACAGCCTGCCGAAGAACTACCTCTGGCTCGCCGAGCAGGCCGGTGCCACCATCGTCCCCGAACTCAAGGTGGTCGACATCGTCCCGCTCGGCGACCGCTCCGGGGCCTGTGGCTACCGGGTACGAGCCCACCGCCCCGGACTGTTGCGCACCGGCGCAAAGGAATTCACCGCTCGCGGCATCGTGGTCGCCGCCGGAGCCCTGGGCACCAACGAACTCCTGGCCGCCTGCAAACGCCGCGGCTCCCTCCCCGACCTGTCCGACCGGCTCGGACACGTGGTGCGCACCAACGACGAATCCATCCCTGCCGCCACTACCTCGGGCCGAGAGTCCGACTACCGCAGCGATATCGCCATCACCTCCAGCATCTTCCTCGATGACCACTCCCACGTCACCAACAACACCTACGGCGACGGCGGCGGCCTCCTCGCCCTCACCTACGGCCCCGCCACCACCGCCGCCAGCACCCCCGGTCGCTGGGCCCAATTCCTCCGCGCCTACCCCGGCTACCTCCTCCAACTCCTCCGCACCCGCCACTGGTCCCGCCGCACCATCATCTTCACGGTCATGCGCGGTACCAATCGCCGCACGCCGTAGAACGCCTCGCGGAGCACCAACGGCGTCCACCAGTCGCCGAGCAGATCCATGGTCCGGGCCACCGAGCAGGGCCACCG
>NZ_JBSGBY010000080.1:0-19609 GCF_053601505.1 Nocardia sp. NPDC004722 | reverse complement strand
TCGGCCAATACCAGGCAGACGCCGTCGATGGCGAAAAGAATCTCGGCCTCGGGAAACAGTTTTCGCACCGAATCCACGATCGGAAACCCGTCCGCCCATTCCGGGATATTGAGCGGCCCGCACACTCCGGCGGTCACATCCACCGGCCCGGCCGACCCGATACCGACCGAGGTGACCCGAGTATCCCCGGCGACCTCCGCCAGCAGGCCCCGGCAGGCGTCCCACACCCCGGATTCCGGCACCGCGACCCGCGTCGACTCCCCCACGGCCCCGGTCGGATCGACCATGGCCGCCGCGAATTTCGTAGCCCCGATGTCCAGTGCCAGCGCCGTCATGGTTGGCATTGTGCCAGCTGGTTACTCTTTGTCGGCCGCATCCACGAGGTGTTCGAAAGCGCGCAGGTTTTTCAGCGATTCACCGCGCGAGACCCGCCATTTCCATTCCCTGCGAATGGATTCGGCGAAACCGAGTTCGAGCAGGGTGTTGAAGTCGGCGTCGACGGCCTCGAGGATCTGGCCGAACCAGCGGTCGAGTTCGTCGGGGGTGACGCGTTCGTTGGACATGCGGCCGACCACGTAGATGTCGCCGACCCGGTCGATGGTGTAGGCCACGCCGTAGAGGCGGCGGTTGCGCCGCAGCAGGAACCGGTAGACGCCCTCGAAGTTCTCGTCGGGCTTGCGGCAGACGAACGACTCCATGCGCACGCCGTGCTTGCCGACGGTGACGCCGATGACGGTCTTGAGTTTGCGCTCGCCGGGGAGCACGACCACGAACAGGTCGGGCGCGTCGCGGGTGTATTCGATCTCGCGGTCGCGCAGCGTCTCGTCGATGAGTTGGGCGGTGGCGCGGGCGGTTTCGTCGTTCAGGCCGCCGCTGCTGGCGTGCGGGCGCGGCGTCCACTCCTCCGCGTGCTCGACCTCGCTCATCTGCGAACTGCTCCCGTCCGACGCCGCCATAGCGCCAGTGACCTGGCGTGATTGCTCTCGGTGTGCAGGTTACCCGGGCGCGGCCGGGCGACACGTGCCTGGGCGAGGGCCGCGGAGTAGCTGTCCAGCAGTGCGTCGGCGGTGTGCGCCCAGGAGAAATTGGCGGCATGGCCGACGGCGGCGCGGCCCATCGCCTCGAGGCGGCCGGGATCATCGAGCAGCGAGTGCAGGGCGGCGGCCCAGGTGCCGGTCTCGTGCCCGGGGACCAACAGGCCGGAGACGCCGTCGTGGACGGCGGTGCTCAGGCCGCCGACATCGGCGGCGATGACCGGGGTGCCGCTGGCCTGCGCCTCGATGGCGACCAGGCCGAAGGATTCGTTGTAGCTGGGCACGGCCACCAGGTCGGCGGCCCGGTAGACCTGGACCAGGCGGTGCGCGGGCTGCGGCGGCAGGAAGGTGACGCGGTCCGAAATGCCCAGGGCCGCAGCCAGTTCGATGAGCGCCTCAGGTTTCTTGAGGCCGCTGCCGGAGGGTCCGCCGACGATCACGACGCGCAGCGGGCGTTCCGGTGCGGTCGGCCGGGCGGCCTCCTCGGCCAGCACCTGGGCGGCCGCGCGGACCAGCACATCGGGGGCCTTGAGCGGCTGGATGCGCCCGATGAAGGCGACGATGCGCTCGTGCGCGGGCAGGCCGAGTTCGAGGCGGGCGGCGAGCTTGTCGCCGGGCTGATAGCGGGTCAGGTCCGCGCCGGGCAGGGCGACATCGATGTGGGCCGGGTCCGCGCCGTACAGCTCGACCAGCTGCCGGGCTTCCTCGGCGGTATTGGCGACCAGGCGGTCGGCCTCGGCGACGATCTGCTTCTCGCCGATCTCGCGGACGGCGGGTTCGGGGCAGTCGCCCTCGGCGAGGTAGGCGTTCTTGACCGCGGCCAGCGTGTGCGCGGTGTGGATCATGGGCACCCGCCACCGGTCCCGCGCCAGCCATCCGATCTGACCCGAGAGCCAGTAGTGCGAGTGGATGAGGTCGTAGTGGCCGGGCAGATTGCGGGCCTCGGTGCGCAGCACCTCGGCGGCGAAGGGGCACAGCTGGGTGGGCAGGTCGTGCTTGTCGAGCCCCTCGAAGGGACCCGCGACGACATTGCGGACCAGGACGCCGGGCGCGGCCTCCACCACGGGTTCGTCATTGGAGGAGGTGGCCCGGGTGAAGATCTCGACCTGGGTGCCGCGCCGGGCCAGTTCGATGGCGGTCTGCAGCACGTAGACGTTCATGCCGCCCGCATCGCCGGTGCCCGGTTGGGCCAGTGGTGAGGTATGCACCGATAGCACGGCAATCCGATTGGGCCGTACGTCCGGTCGTTGACTCACCACTTCAGTGTGCACGGAGGTAGTAACACCCCCGACATGGGTTACCTTCCCAAGTGACCTGCTTCACAAGGATTTTCGTCAGCGTGAATGCAATTCGGCTATCACCCCAGGTCACTCGCGAAAGTAGTGATTTCGGACACGAACCGCTCGGGATCTTCGATGAAGAGGCCGTGCAGCGAACCCTCCCAGAAGGAGGTCCGGGCGTCGGGAACGTTGTCGGCGATGTAGCGGCCGTTCTCGATCGGCACGACCGGGTCCTCGGTGCCGTGCAGGACCAGGACCGGCACGTTCAGGCCGCGCAGGGTCTCGGTGTTGTCGACTGTGCGATAGAACAAGGCCTTGCGCACGCGCGGCAGGGTGGCGATGCTGCCGCCGAACAGGCGCTGGGCATCGACGCCCTTGTCATGGCCCGGGCCGGTATTGGCATTGCCGAAGGCCCCGAAACCGCGAATGGCCTTGCCCGCGCTCTCCTCGAAGACGTCCGGAATGGCCTTGCCCATACCGGGACCGGTACCCGCACCCTCCACGCCGCGGCCGATATTGGCCTGTGAACCGGTGTAGACGACGCCCGCGACAGCCGAGGTGCCGTAAGCGGTGAGGTAGTCCGACAGCACGATGCCGCCGTAGGACCAGCCGAGCAGGATCGCGCCGGAGGTGATGTGCTCGGCCGCGAGGACGGCGGCGACGTCACCGGCCCAGTTCTTCGGGTCGTCGTATCCGGCCTCGGGGGCGTCGGAGTAGCCGTGGCCGCGCAGGTCGAGCGCGATCACCCGGAAATGCTCGGCGAGCAGGTCGGCGGCGCGTCCCCAGTTGCGCAGGTTTCCGGCCCAGCCGTGCAGCAGCACCAGCGGCCGCGCCCCTTCCGGACCGGTCACCCGGTAGACGATGGTCGTGCCGTCCGCGCTCACTACTTCCCGAATAGCCATGAGAGTGAGGCTAACCACCCGCGACGCGCCGTCGACACGCCCTGCCTAAGCTCAAAGGCATGAGCACTCGTACCGCTGTGGTGACCGGAGCCAGTTCGGGTATCGGCGAGGCAACCGCCCGCGAACTCGCCAAGCAGGGCTACCACGTGTACGTCGGCGCGCGGCGGCTCGATCGGCTCGAGCAGCTGGCCGCGGAGATCGGCGGGACCGCGCTGGCGCTGGACGTGACCGACGAGGAGTCGGTGCGCGCCTTCACCGAGGCGGTCGAAAGCTGCGATGTGCTGGTCAACAATGCCGGCGGCGCGAAGGGCCTGGCCCCGGTGCTGGACGCGGATCTGGACGACTGGCGCTGGATGTGGGAGACCAATGTGCTCGGCACGCTGCGTCTCACGAAGGCGTTGCTGCCCAAGCTGATCGCCTCCGGTGACGGCCTGATCGTCACCATCACCTCGGTGGCGGCGATGACGGTGTACGACAACGGTTCCGGCTACACCTCGGCCAAGCACGCGCAGGCGGTGCTGCATCGGACGCTGCGCGGTGAGCTGCTCGGGCAGCCGGTGCGGTTGACCGAGATCGCGCCGGGCGCGGTGGAGACGGAGTTCTCGCTGGTGCGTTTCGGCGGCGACGAGGAGCGGGCCGCCAACGTGTACAAGGGCATCGATCCGCTGGTGGCACAGGACATCGCGGAGATCATCGGTTTCGTGGCGTCGCGTCCGCCGCACGTCAATCTGGACACCATCGTGGTGAAGCCGCGCGATCAGGCCGAGTCGGGTCGTTTCGCGCGTCGCAGCTGATGCGTTGCGCCGCAATACAGTTCGACTCGGATGGCACTGTAGTTCAGCTCACATGATCTGAATTGCAGATTTTTCAAAACCGAAATACGCGCACTGCTAGCGTCCCCGGCAACCGAGGGCCGCGAGGAGTGCGCATGGTGAGAACACGCATCGAGGCGGTGGGCTCGTACCTGCCCGCCGCCGAGATATCGACCGCGGAGTTGCTGGCCGAACTGGCCGTCGACGCCCCGCTCGATCTGGAACGCATCAGCGGCGTGCGGCACCGCCGCCGTTGCGCGCCGGATGAGGACTCGTTCAGCCTGGCGCTCGCGGCAGCCCGTAGCGCACTGGACAATTCGGGCTACGAGGCCGCCGATCTGGATGTCGTCATCTCGTGTTCCATCACGCGCATTCGCGACGGGGAATTCTGCCTGGATCCCTCCTTCGCGCTCATGCTGCGCAATGAACTCGGCGCCACCGGGGCGATCCACTTCGACGTCTCCAATGCCTGCGCGGGCATGATGAGCGGAGTTCTGGTGCTGGATCGCATGATTCGTGCGGGCATCGTGAAACGCGGGCTGGTGGTGTCCGGGGAGTACATCACGCCCATCTCCGATACCGCGGTGCGGGAGATGTCGGAGAAATACGATCCGCAGTTCGCCTCGCTGACCGTCGGCGACGGCGCGGCCGCCGTCGTCCTCGATGGACAGGGCACCGCGGACGACTGCATCGACTACATCGAACTCAATACCAGCGCCGCATTCGCGCAGCTGTGCCTGGGCATGCCCAGCGACCGCAGTTCCGGCATCGCGCTGTACACCGATAACCGGGCCATGCACAACGAGTCCCGCTATCTGCTGTGGACCAGCCGGCAGCGGGAATTCCTGGCGGAGCATGGGACGAATTTCGCCGCAGAGGGCTACGACCACGTGATCCATCATCAATTCAGCGCCCCCGCAGTGGAATTCGTAGCGAAGATCGCCGAACGTGAATTCGACGCCCCGATCCCGCCCCCGCTCATGGTGCTGGATCGCTTCGGCAACACCGCCTCCACCTCGCATTTCGTGGTTTTGCACGACGCGCTCAAACAACAGCGGATAGCGTCCGGGGAGAAAGTACTGATGGTGCCCGCGGCCTCCGGCGTCGTGGCCGGGTTTCTGTCGGTGACGCTCGGCGATCTTCGGGTGTGATCAGCATGGGAATCGTAATTTCTTCCGTAGCCACCGAAATCGGCGGCGGCAGCTCCATCGAACAGGCCGCGGCGGCCGCGCGCCGCGCCATCGCGGAGGCGGGCAGCACCCCCGAGCAGATCGACGCGCTGATCAATACCGGCGTCTATCGCGACTCGAACATGGTGGAACCGGCCATGTCCGCGCTGATTCAGCAGCAGGCGGGCATCGGGCTGGAGTATCACAGCGGTGACGTGCCGTGCCTGTCGTTCGACCTGATGAACGGGGCGTGCGGCATCCTCAACGCGATTCAGGTCGGCCAGGCGCTGTTGGAAGCGCCGACCGTGCACCGGGTGCTGCTGGTCGCCGGGGATGCGCATCCCTCGAAATCGCCGGTGCCGCAGCCGGGTTTCCCGATCAAGCCGGTGGGTGCGGCCATGCTGCTGGAGAAGGTGGCGGGCCCGGCGGGTTTCGGGTCGTTGCACATCAGTGCGACGGATGCCCGGCCGGTCGCAGACGGATATCTCAACCTCGCGGAGATGGGTACGACCGGTCGGTCTTCGATTCGGGTGCGGCGCTCCGCCACCGTCGAAGAGCTACTGCACCACGCGGTTTCGGCCGCGAGCGAGGCGCTCGAGGTGGCCGAGGTAACCCTCGATCGCGTCGTCCTGGTCTGCGGGCGGCCGCTCGCCGACTTCCCCGAACTGCTGGCCTTGCGGCTGGGCATCGCACCCGAGGCGATCAGCACCGACGACACCGAACCGGTCGAGGACGGCGGGTCGGCGCGCCTGGACGCCCACACCTCGGCACTGCCCGTCGCCTACCTGGCAGCCCGCGACAGCGGCAAGCTGGCGGCAGCCGACGTAGCCTTGTTCGTGGCCGCCGGGGCGGGTCCCTCGGCCGCCGCGATCACGTACCGCTTGCCGAAACCGTAGGCCGGGGTGGGAAATCCACAAGGAGGGGTGATGGACGAACTCTGGGTGATCGTGCCCGCCTACAACGAGGAACACGGCATCACCGCCACCCTGACCGCCCTCGCCGGGCAGCAGGACCGCGATTTCACGCTGCTGGTGGTGGACAACAACTCCACCGACGCCACCGCCAAGGTGGTGCGCGAATTCGCCGAAGCCCGGCCGGATATGCGGATCGAGGTGATCGGCGAACCACACAAGGGCACCGGCGCGGCCGCCGACACCGGCATGCGGCACGCCATCGCCGCGGGCGCGATCCGGTTGGCCCGCACCGACGCCGACTGCCTGCCCGCGCCCGACTGGACCGCGCGGGTGCGCGCCGGATTCGACGACGGGCTGCGCTTGATCAGCGGTCAGCTCATCCCGCGCACCGACGAGGGGGTGCGGCTGCGCGACCGCACCGTCATCCGGATCGCGCTGGAGGTGGCGTCGTACTTCGGGAAGTTCCGGCCCGGCAACCGGGATCCGCGCTACCTCGGCCCGTATGTCATGACGCCCGGCTGCAATATGGCCATCACCGCCGAACTGTACGAGGCCGCGGGCGGATTCCCGCGCACCGCCATCGAGGACCTGCACGAGGATCGGGCGCTGGTGAACGCGGTGCGCATGCTCACCACCGACTACGGGCTGCGCCGGGACGTGCGGGTGTACGGCTCCAACCGGCGCGTGCGAGCCTGGGGTGTGCGCAAGACCCTGGCCTGGTACGCCGACCACCGCTACAAACCGGAGCTGGTGGACATCCGGTGAACTCCGACGGCAGATCCGAGAACAGTTCGCCCGGTGAGGATTTCACCGCTCTGCTGCGGGAACAGGTGCTGCGCACCCCGGACGGGCCCGCGCTGGGCATGATCGGCGAAGCGCCGCTGAGCTTCGCGGAGCTCGACGCCCGCATCCGGCTGGTGGTGAAACGCCTGCACAGCAGGGGATTCCAGCCCGGCGACCGGATGCTGTTCTCCATCCGGCCGTGCGTCGACGCGGTGGTGCTGGTGCTGGGCACGGTCGCCGCGGGCGGCACCATCGTGTTCGTGGATCCGGGCGTCGGGCCCGAATTGTTCGCGCGCCGACTGGAATTGGTGCAACCGCGCTGGGCGGCCACCGAATCGCTGCTCTACCTGCTGAGCGGTCCGCTGCGCCGATACGGGCGGCGGCTGGGGCTCTCGCTACCCGAATTCGGGCGGCTGCCGGTGCGGCACATCCACAGTGGGCCGCGGCTGCCCGGCACGCCGCGCGGCTCCATCCCGCTGCGCCAGCTGATCGGCTCCGAACCCGGCTGGTCCGGGCAGCCGAGATCCTCGACCGTCGACGCGCCGGTGGAGGATCCCGACGCCGAGGCGCTCATCGTCTTCACCTCCGGCACCACCGCCGACCCGAAAGCCGTGGTGCATACCCGGGGTTCGCTGGGCGCGGGCCTGGCCGCCCTGGCCGGGCACACCACCCTGATGCCGGGCTCGCACCTGCACACCGAACAGCTCATGATGGGGCTGCCCGCCGTGCTCGAGGGCGCGCGCTGGTCCATGCCGCGCTTTCCGCGTTTCGGCACCCACATCGATCCCGTCGGCTTCGCCCGCACCCTGGACACGGCCACGCACGCGTTCTTCACGCCCGCCGATCTGGCGGTGGTGCTCGACGCCATCGAGACGGGACGGCTGAGCGCACCGACGGGTGTCCAGGAGATCTCGCTGGGCGGCGCGCCCGTCACCACCGCGCTGCTGCGTCGAGCCCGGGCGGCGCTGCCGGACACCGAGTTCCTCGCCATCTACGGAATGACCGAAATCCTGCCGGTGGCAGTGGTTTCCGGCACCGAGAAGCTGGAGTTCGAGGGCCCCGGGGATCGGCTCGGGTTTCCGGCCGAGGGCGTGGACGCGCGGCTCGCCGACGACGGGGAGCTCATCCTCTCCGGACCCAATCTGTGCCACGGCTACCTGGGCGAACCGCCGTTGAAGGAGGTCGCCACCGGCGATCTCGCCCGGTTCGAGGACGGGGAACTGGTGCTCATGGGCCGCAAGAAGGACATGATGATCCGCGGCAAGACCAATATCTATCCGGGACTGTACGAACCGGCCATCACCGGGGTCGACGGGGTGCGCCAGGCCATCATGGTCGGCCTTCCCGACGAGATCGGCGATGAGCGGATCGTGCTGGCGGTGGTGGCGGATCCGGGGGCCACCGATCTCGCGGCGCGGCTGGAGCGCGAATTGCCTTCGCTCATCGATACTTCCGCGCTGCCGGACGAGATCGTGCTGGTCGGGGACATCCCGGTCAGCGGGCGCACCAGCAAGCCGGATCGGGCGGCGCTACGCGCGCAGTTGCAGGGCCGCTGAGGGTTTCGGCCGTTCCCGTAGCGCGGTGAGGACCGCGTCGGCGAATTCGCCCGCTTGCCGGGCGGAGAGCATGTGCTCGACGTAGCAGAATCCGAGGTGCATTTCGTCGTGGGCGGTGGTGACGGCGACGGTCAGCACGCTCACGCAGGAATTCGACGCGGTCACCAGCAGTCCCGAAAGCCGGTGCCCGCCGGTCTCATCCGGGAATTCGACGCGGCCGAGATTGGTGACCGAGACATTCCACGGGGCACGACGGTCGATCGTGCTCGCGACCCGTGCCCCGGCGCCCGCCGAATGCGGCGTCGCGAATCGCATCCCGGCCACCGTCGACAAATGCCTGCGGTGCCGCACACCGACTTCCAGCTGTCGTTTCACGCCGCGCGCCGCCGCCCACAGCGAGACCCCTGGACCGAACGGCACGAAGCCGATCAGGATCGGGGCGTAGACGCCCAACTCGTCGGGGTCCGGCCTGGGACGCAATTCGGCCCGGAAATCCACCGGCGACGCGATTCCCGCGACGCCGGTACCGGCCTGCGCGGTCCGGCCGACCGCGTCGGCGACCGCAGCCACCAGCACGCCGTGCACGGTGACACCGCAGTATCGGCAGTCGGAAACCAAGTCCACCAACTCTTTCCGATCCACCACCCGATACACGACCCTGGTCCGGCGTCCCGGCATCGGCACCTGCGCGGCCGGGGGCAGCCGGATCGGTCGCAGGCGGAGCGCACCGACCTGATCGATCAGATTGGTCGCCAGATATCGCCAGAATCCGCGTGCCGCAGCCGGTATCAGCGCATCGGCGGGTGGCACCGAATCGCGGATCGCGGCCGGTTGATCGTCGCCCGCGTAGCCGACCAGTTTTCGCAGCAGGGCCAGCAGCGACCGGCCGTCGCCGATGATGTGCGAAATCGTCAGCACGATGTCATGGCATTCGGCGGCGGTCCCCGGGGCCGTCACGATATCGGCGATCCTGACCAGTCCCTTGCCGAGATCGAACGGCGTCCGCAATTCGGCGTCCATTTCGCCGATCCATGCCGACTCCGAACCGGATTCGATTCGCCGCAGCGGAATGCGCGGCGCGTCCAGCGGCACCAGTTCGGGGTCCCGTCCCGAGTCGTCCGCGATTCCCATCCGCAGCAGTGGATACTCCGCGAGCAGTGTCGCGGCCGCCGCCCACAGCCGCGCCGGCGGTACGCGGCCATGAATGCGGACCCGGGCGGCGCAATTCGCCGGTGACAGCCGGTCGATGATCCAGAACCACCGCTCCGACGGACTCAATGCCCGGCCGGATCCGCTTGCTGCCCTTGCCATCCGACGACGATAGCCCCGCTGTCGTATTAATGCCTTGCCGAGCCGGGCGGCCCCGGCGTACGGTGCTCGACCATGCAGCGCGCACAGTCGACTACGACGCCGGACCACGTCCCGGCGCGCTGATCCCGTTTCGATCGCAAAGGCCCCGGGCGAATGCCCGGGGCTTTTCCGTGTGGTCATTCGCCCTCTTTTCCGCAGAGGAGAATCCACATGCACGACCATCGCAAGCTCGGCCGCGAACTCGGCCTGTTCGACACCGACCCGCTGATCGGCGCGGGCCTGCCGTACTGGCTGCCCGACGGGGCCATCGTGCGGCACAGTCTCGAGGAGTACATCCGCGCCGTGGAACGGCGGGCGGGCTATCGGCACGTGTACTCCCCCGTGCTCGGCAAGCGGGAGCTCTACGAGATATCCGGGCACTGGTCGCATTACAGCGACGACATGTATCCGCCGATGGACCTCGGCGGTGAGCAGGTGATGCTGCGGCCCAGCCTGTGCCCGCATCACGCCGTGATCTATCGGTCCCGGTCGCACAGTTATCGGGAACTGCCGCTGCGGCTGGCCGAACTGGGCGGCATGTACCGCTCCGAATTGTCCGGCGTGCTGGGCGGTTTGACCCGGGTGCGCTGCATCCAGCTCAACGACGCGCACATCTTCTGCACCCTGGACCAGGTCGCCGAAGAGGCGGCGGCCGCGCTGGATCTGATCGCCGACGCTTATCTCGCCATGGGCATCAGCGCGTCCCGCTACCGATTGTCGCTGCCCGGGCCCGGCGGCAAATACGTTGCCGCGCCCGAGAAGTGGGAGCGTTCGATCAAGTTGCTGATCGAGGTGCTGGACGCTTCCGGCCTGCCCTACGAATCGGCGGCAGGGGAAGCGGCCTTCTACGGTCCGAAGATCGATATCCAGGTCACCGACCACGCGGGCCGCGAAGCCACCCTGTCCACCGTCCAGATCGACTTCCATCAGCCCGAGCAGTTCGACCTGCACTACACCGGGGCCGACGGTGCGAAGCATCGCCCGGTGATGGTGCACCGCGCCCTCATCGGCAGTGTCGAACGCGCGGTCGCGCAGTTGATCGAGGTGCACGGCGGCGCGTTCCCGGCGTGGCTCGCACCGGTGCAGGTGGTGGTGCTGCCGGTCTCGGAGGCCGAGGAGGCCGCGGCCGCCGCGCTGGTGGACAGCTGCCTGGACGCGGGCCTCCGCGCCACCGCCGTCAGCGCGGAGTACGGCAGCCTGGGTGCGCGAATCCGGGAAAACCGCTCGGTGCCTTACCAGTTCGTGCTCGGCCCCGCCGAGACCGCGAACGGCGCGGTCGCGATGCGACTGCGGGACGGGCGGCGGCTGCCCGCCCGTCCCGCCCCGGAGATCGTGAATCGGATTCGCGCACTGGTCGAAACCCACGACACCCGGCTGTGGGCCGACTGAGTGCCGCGAGGTCAAGCGGACATGCCGCCGTTGATGCCCGTGACCCGGCCGTACTGATCGAAATCGATGCTGCCGTTCACGGTGGGAGCCTCGAAACGGAGCGAGCTGCCGTCCGCCGCGAACTCGACGGCCGCACCGCGTCGGGTCAGATAGCTGTGGACCGCGCGCCGATGATCGGTCAACGCAAGTTCGGCGAGGCCCTGGCTGATCACCCGGATCAGCCGGGGACCCGACGGTGGCGGCAGCTGGAGTTCGGGGTGCTCGACCAGGAAGGCCGCGAAGGTGCCGTTGCCGACATTGCCCTGATACGAGGTCCAGTGGCCGGAGATCGGCTTGGCCAGCTCCATCATGGTCCAGGACACCTGGTGCGGCTCGACCTCCGGTCCGAAGGCCACGAACGGCACCTCCGCAGTGGCCAATTCGGGAATGCCCTGCTGAGCCCCGAACTCCTGCATGGATTTCGCGACCGCGACCACATCGTCCGGATAGCCGCTCGGGTTCGCCCACGACCACAGCCAGGACTGCGGTCCCGGCGCGGCGCTACCCAGCAGATGCATCCCCGTACACACGAGAGTGCGCTCGGCACAGCGGAATTCGAAGCGGCGCTCGGCGAGATCCACATTCCACGAATGCTCGCCGAGCACCTCCGAAAGATGCATCTGGTGCTCGAACGACAACAGCGCCGCATCATCGAGCACATTGGCCACAGTCAGAGTTCCCGTCACACCCCGACCGTAGCCGCTTTCACACGCCGCGTGCGAAGTCCGCCAGCAGGGTCGGTACCGCAGAGTCGCACCCGGCGACGTCGAGCAGCGAGGACCACGGTGCCCCAGCGGAGTCGGTGGCGTTCACGCGTCCGCCGACTGCGAGCGTCAACAGGCGGAGTTGCCCTCCACAGACTGGCAGACAGCCGACACCGCTTGGCAGATGGAGATAAACTCCGCCTCGCCAAAATCAGATTTCATCCGGTTGACCGACTTGTGTACCCACTGGATGTTGTTCGGTGCATAGCCGACTGAACTGTCGATGCGATCCAACGAGGCAGTCGTCTCACTCTTGTATCCGAACGTGAGCTGCCATCGCGTATAGGCGCAGAGACCGCGCTGAGAATGCCAAGCTGCGAGCAGATCATCGGGAGTCACCTGCCATGGTATGCCGCGCTTCACGGCACCTCGACGCAGCGAAGAGATTGCTACCCCAGGTATTTCGCCTGTTCCTTTCCATCTCGGGTTCCGGTCCCTGGTAAGAGCACAAGAGTTGCAGGCACTCCCGCGAGACAGATGGCCGATCGTCGACGGCCCATATTCGCTGGCGCAGACCCCGCACCTCCACTTCCACAGGTGCTGACCGTGGCTGTTCTTGCCGAGATAGGAAGTAAGCTTCTTGTCGCCGATCTGCTCACCAGGAAAGTGCCCACCGTATCCGACGCACTCTCGGCAAATCAAGATGCATGCCCTTCGGGTCGGCGCATCAGTGAGCCTCCTGCCTGACGTCAGGATCCGTCGGCTCTGCGTGTTGTAGACGATTGGCTCTGCCCCGCCACACTTCCCGCACACCCCTCCTTGCTCCCGTATCCATGACTCGAGAGCCTTCAGCACCCACCGACGCTGAGCCTCAGTGGCGTCTTCCCGCCTCAAATAGGCCACTTTTCGCTCCGTGCCTGCGGATCGGACGTGACGACTCCCAGAAGCACCTGTGGGGTGGCGCGGAGGGTGATGTCGGTATCGATATCCATGCTCGCCTCATTTGGATTCGGCCCGAATTGATTGGGCCGTGCGATGACAAAAGTGTCAGCCGACCGACAGCAGGCGTCTGGACCGCTCGCCCACAGGAGCTTTCATCATCGGCGAGAGTTGAGCTCGCGCCCTCCACATGTGCAGCGTCAACCGATCGTCTCCGGTCGGTGTTCTGTTGTCGTGGGGTCGCTGGGGAATAGGTCTATCAGGATTGATCATCCAGCGAAGAGAGCTGCTGGGTGTCTGTCACGTTATCGGATTCAGTGCCAACGAGAGTGGCCAACCTGCGACACCGGACCGAATTGTTCACCGCGCTCGAAGAGCTGTACTGGGGCAGAGCGAACTCGGCCACTGATTTGTTCAGCGGCCGGGCTCGGCGAGGTTTTCAGCGGCCGCCGACCGGCTGCGGGGCGAGCGGGGTGGCCGAGATCTGGTTCTTGGGTTCGCCTTCCAGCGCGGAGAGGCTCTTCCAGGTGTCCCAGTCGATGGTCCAGTCGTAGATGTCGCCGTCGGCGGCGGAGAGCTGGATGCGGGTGCCGGTCACCTCGACCGGATCGCCGTACATGGCGGTCGGGAAGTAGGACTGGGCATCGGCGGTGCTGAGGTTGATGCAGCCGTTGGTCACGTTCGAATTGCCCTGCGCGCCCGCGGATTGCGGGTTGGCGTGGATGAATTCGCCGTTGTTGGAGATGCGGACGGCCCAGCGCTCGCGCGCGTTCGTGTAGAACGGCGGGTTGGACATGACGAAGTCCTCGTACTTCTCGGTCACCACGTGGATGCCCGAGCGCGTCACATTGCGGTCCTCGTTGCCCTCGCCGTAACTGCACGCGAAGTCGAACACGGTCGCGCCGTCGCGGATCACCTGCACGCGGTGCGAGGGCGCGTAACCGCGCACGATCTGCGAACGGCCGATCTTGAAATCGGAGGTGAGGTCGGAGTCGCCGAACAGGCCGCCGCCCATGTCCAGGCCGTAGAGCTTGGCCCCGACGTGCACGGTGGTGGCGGGCTGCCAGTACTCGCGCGGCCGCCAGTGCACCCGCGAACCGCCGTTGTCGTCCTGCAGCCAGGCCCAGGAGCCCTCGGTGGCGGGGGTCGCGGTCACGGTGAGCGCCTTCTCGACCGCGGCCTTGTTCTCGACATGTCCCTTGAACTGCAACATGATCGACGCCGCGATGCCAACCTCCTGGCCGTCACCGATATTGATGGTGGCGGGCGCGGTCGCCTTCGGGCTGACCGTGGTGAACTTGCCGTCGATGGCGACCGGTTTGTTGTCGGTGCCGATCGCGGTGCCCGACCAGGTGTAGGTGACGCCGTAGCCGAGCACCTCGTTGACCGTGAACTTGCTGCGAGCGGCATCGAAGGTGCCGGTTACCTGCTTGCCGTTGGCGTTGGTCAGCGCCAGCTGATCGATGCGGCCGCCGGTCACCGACGCGGTGACGGCCGCGGTCGGGTTGATGTTCTGAGCGCCGTTGCCCGGCTCCAGCGTCACCTTGGCGGACGGGGCGGCGGGCTGGTCGGAGCCGCCATTGCCACCCTTACCGGACGACGAGCACGCCGCCACGACACCTGCAGTCGACGCCGCCAGCGCCGCCCACAGGGCAGCGCGACGGGACAGTCCTCGATTGCTCACTTGCTCGACCCTACCCCCGCAAACCGTGTATCCCGGACGCTGAATTGGTGGCAAATGCCACTCGCTACAGGCTCACACCCACGTTAACGGGTTCGGGTTCCAGGACGATGCCGAAGCGCTCAGCAACCCCGTCGCGAACCGTGCGGGCGAGGGTGACCAGATCGGTCGCGGTGGCCGCGCCCCGATTGGTCAGCGCCAGCGTGTGTTTGGTCGACAAACGCGCTGGAGACCCGTCGCCCGGAAAGCCTTTGGCGAAGCCGGCGCGCTCGATGAGCCAGCCCGCAGAGAACTTTACCCCGCCTTCGGCGGGAAACGTGGGCACGGCCACGTCCACGCCCACATGTGACGCGATCGCCGCCCGCACCGCCGCCACCCGCTCGTCCGGAATGACCGGATTGGTGAAGAACGAACCGGCACTCCAGGTGTCGTGATCGTCCGGATCCAGCACCATGCCCTTGCCCGCCCGCAACCGCAGCACGGTCTCGCGCACCGCGGCCGCTGGGCACGACTCGCCCTCCGCCACGCCCAGCGCGTTCGCCAGCTCGCGATAGCGCAGCGGGGCGCTGGAACCATCGGCACGCAGCGCGAATTCGACCGCCAGCACCACCGCGGCCGCGCTGTGCTTGAGAACCGAAGTGCGATAACCGAATCCGAGCTCGGCGGGCTCGACCCAACGGATCTCGCCGGTGGCGCGGTCCAGCAACCGCACCCGGCGCAGCAAACCCGCCACCTCGACGCCGTACGCGCCGACGTTCTGCACCGGCGTCGCGCCCGCGGAACCCGGGATGCCGGAAAGGCATTCGAGGCCGCCGAAACCGGCGTCCACCGTCGCGGCCACCACCGCGTCCCAGTTCGCGCCCGCCTCCGCGACCACCGAGTCGCCGGAGATCTCCACCCCGTCGTTCGCGATCCGCACCACCACGCCGTCGAAGCCCTCGTCACCGATGAGCAGATTCGAGCCGCCCGCGATGAGCAGCACCGGGATTTCGGCCGCGTCCAGCTCGCGCACGGTCGCCACCAGCGCGTCGGTGCTCGCGCACTCGGCCACGGTGGCCGGGCCGCCGACCCGCAGGGTCGTCAGCTCGGCCAGCGGCACGCCGGCACGCAGGGTCGCGCCGGTCGCCGTCAGCCGGTCGCGCAGGTCGTCGAAGGACACCACCCGGGAAGTACGCACAGGCACAGACGGTAGCGTGTTCGACCATGGCGACACCTCTGGCCTTCACCGCGCACTCGACGCATTCCATGGCCGCCGTGCGCGCGGCGTTCGCCGACGCGCAGTACTGGAAGGACCGCATCGAGCAGGTCGGCGGCCCGAACGCCCGCATCGAGAACCTCGACATCACCGGTGACCAGGTGCGTGTCGACATGGTGCAGACGATTCCGGCCGAGGAACTGCCCGCGCAGATCACCGCGATCAAGCCGAACGGTCTGGTCATTCCGCGGACCGAGTCCTGGCACGGCAGCGGCGGCACCGTCGAGGCCCGCGTCGACGGCGCGCCCGCGACCGTGAACGGCACGCTGACCGTGACCGACGACGGCTCCGGCTCCACCTTCGTGGTCGACGCGTCCATCGACGTGAAGATCCCGCTCTTCGGCAAGAAGATCGAGGCCGCGATCCAGGAGCACCTCACCGCACTGCTCGAGCGCGAAGCCGAGTTCACCGACAATTGGCTGAGTTCGCACTGACGAGGGTCGCCCGGCAGTAACCTGAGCGATCGTGGCCCGCCGACTCGACTACTCCGCGCGTTATCCGCTGCACACCACCCAAGAGGTGTACGCGGCGATGATGAACCGTGAGCACTGGGATGCCCGCATCGAGGAATTGCGCAAGCACTCCCCGAACGACATCCTCAGCCTCGACTCCGGCGATGACGGCATCACCGTCGAACTGCGGCACGTGCTCCCGCGCGACCAGCTGCCCGATATGGCACAGCTGGTCGTGCACAAGGACATGGTGATCACCCGCCGCGAGACCTACGGCCCCTACGGGCCGGAGACGACAGGCGAGTACACCGCCGAAATCCCTGGCAGCCCAGGCACTCTCGGCGGCACCATGCGTCTTTTCCCCACCGACACCGGCTGCACGCTGCGCATCTCCTCGCATGCGCAGGTGCACGTGCCGTTCCTCGGGCGCAAGCTCGAGCAGCTCATGCTGGTGAACCTGGTGGACCTGTTCCGCGCCGAGGCCGAGGTGACGAAGAACTGGCTGGATCAGCAACACCCCGTCGGCTGACGAAGCCGATCGGGACGATCACCCGAGGCACCACCGGCATCAACCGACTGCGCCGCAGCGACCGGTGGCTCGTCCACGACCCCTTGGTTACCAATCGTTTGCTGGATGCCGCCGATCCACTCGTCGTCGACCTCGGTTACGGAGCGCTTCCGGTCACCACCCTGGAAATGGCCGCCCGGCTGCGCACCGTCCGGCCCGACCTGCGGGTGGTCGGCCTGGAAATCGATCCGGAACGGGTCGTGCCCGGCCGCGACGGGGTGGTCTTCGCGCGCGGCGGTTTCGAACTCGCCGGGCTGCGGCCCACCCTGGTGCGCGCCTTCAACGTGCTGCGCCAGTACCCGGAAACCGCTGTCCCGGAAGCCTGGTCGACCATCCAGTCCGGCCTGGCCCCCGACGGTCTCCTCCTCGACGGCACCTGCGACGAACTCGGCCGCCGCTGCGCCTGGGTCCTCCTCGACCGCACCGCCCCGCTCTCCCTCACCCTGGCCTGGGACCCTTTCACCGTCGAGACCCCCTCCGACATCGCCGAACGCCTCCCCAAGGCGCTCATCCACCGCAATATCCCCGGCGAACCCATCCACACTTTGCTGACGGCAGCCGACCGCGCCTGGGCCGTCGCCGCACCCCTGGCCCCCTACGGCCCGCGCGTGCGCTGGCGGCACGCCGCCAACCTGCTTCGCGAGCAAGGATTCCCGCTGCGCCCGGATCGCCGCCGCCTGCGCGACAACGTGCTCACCGTGCCCTGGGCGGCCGTCGCACCCCTGTCCTGACCCGCTGCCGCGAGTTACGCTGTCCCCCTACGGTCCCCGAACCCCTGGCCCCTTCGTGGGGCACTTCCGGCCGACCGCAGGCTGCAATGATCCGCGTATCGTGCGCGGATCATTGGAGCTTGTGGAGCAGCTCGCGGACGGTGCCGGAGACGGCGGCGGGGGCCAGCAGGGAGCGTGGGGCGAAGGGCTGACGCCACAGACCACCGTGGGCCGCGCCGGTGGCGAAGAGCGCTTCCGGGTTGGCCGTCGAAAGTTCCTCCGGGGCATACAGATCGGCGACCAGTTTGGCGGCGAGCAGGGTGCGGGCCGTCGCCGGGTCGAAGACCTCGATGCCGAAGTGCGAGGCGGCGCGGTAGGCCGTGGTGCGCCAGGCGTTCTCGCGGGTCACGCTGCGGGTCCAGGCGGGCGGGGCGACCGTGAACGAGACGCTGTGACCGGCGGCGCGGGCCAGCACCGCACGCCAGCGCGGGAGACGCTGGGCGAGTGCGTAATCCGGCCCGGCCAGGGCGGGCAGATTGTCGAACAGCCCCCACGCGCCACCCTCGGTGTCGAAGATCGGGCGGGCGTAGTTGAGGCGGTACAGGGAATTCGGGGCCACCCGGTGCAGCAGGTCCTGTGCGCTGCCCCGAATACCGCGTCGCACCAGCCGATCCCGGGCCGCGGCCACCACCGCGGCGGGCACGGCGTAAGTGTCGGTCGGCGAACCCAGCAGTGCCAGCGCGGTATCCGGGCGCTGCCGCAGCAGGGTCTCGGCGAGGACGTCGGAGGCGGCGGCCAGCCGGACCCCGGCGGCCCCGGGCAGCTCCGCGTACCGGCCGAGCACCGGGCGATCGGCGCTGTGCGCGCCGATCCAGCGGGTAAGGGCCGGAAAGCTTCTGGCGATATCCACGCCGGGCTCGGCATCGATGACGGGGAAACGCAGCACACCTGCCCCAGCCTTCGCGGCGGCCCGCAACCGGTCCCAGCGCGCCGATCCGGGCCGATCCACGGCGAGCACGTCCGCACCCCAGGACAGCAGCGGCCGCAGCGGTCCCAGTTCCGCGCCCGCACCGGTCACCGTCATCTGGAAACCGGGCAGCCGCAACCATTCCGGGTGCTCGATGACCCGTTCGACGGCGGCCACGAAATCCGCCTCCAGGATCCCGTGCGTCTGCCACTCGGCCAGCCGCAGCCGCAACGACTCCTCGGCCAGCAGCTGCCCGCGCCAGGGCACCTCGAGCCGGGTCACCGCGGGGGCCTCGCCCGCGACCTCGGCGGTGTCCAGCACGGCCGCGTCGGCTTCGGCGTCGACATCGACGGTGTCCAGCGTCGCGACCGTGCGACCGACCGCGAAACGCAGCATGTGCCGCATCGAGTCCAGGCCCGCGGCGGCCATGCCGAGCGACACCTCCGGCGCGCTGATCGCGAGCGCCGTCATGCCCCGGAAGACCCGGTGGTAGCCGTGCCGCCAGTCCCGGCAGGTCTCCACCGATTGCGCCAGATCGGCGTCGTAGGGCCGGATCGCGTCGGCGACCACCGCCGAGGAGAACATGTCGGCGATCAGATCGGGCGGTCCCGGCGGAAATACCAGATCCCACACGCCCGCACCGACCTTGCCCATGGACGATCACCCTGCCACGAATCCGGTTCCCGCAAAACTCGAAGCTCGCACCTCGCAAGCCGTAGCGCGAATCCTCCCGGGCGCGGGTCAGCGTCCTATCGGGTGCGGGTGAGCGCGCGATGCAGGCGGGCCGCCGTCGGCGGGTCCAGCGTGGCGCTGGCGGAACGGATTTCGGCACGGGCACAGCGGTGGATGGCGACCGCGTCGGCCACCACCTCGTCCAGGGCGGCCTGTCCGATGCCCGCCTCGGCCAGATCCAGCACGGTCCGCAGCGGTGTCGTCACCAGGAACGCGCCCGCCGATTCCACGTCCTTGCGGGCGAAACTGCGCCGCAGCACCACCAGTCGCGGGGACAGCGGGAACCGCCCGACCCGGGCCGAGAGGTGCACGAATCGGGGCCGTAGCCGACCCAGCCCGTGCAATTCGGCGGCACTGTGATGCGAGACCGCGG
>NZ_JBSGBY010000079.1:0-19699 GCF_053601505.1 Nocardia sp. NPDC004722 | reverse complement strand
GTTCGGTGGGGGTGACGCCGGTGCGGAGGAGGTCTACGAGGAGGGCTGTGGGGTAGCGGGTGCCTTCGATGATGGGTTCGCCTCGGCAGACGGCGGGGTCGAGGGTGATGCGGTGGAGGTAGGCCATGCGGGTGAGCGTAGGGGTGGGAGGTAATCGAACTCTGAGGTAGCTGTGACCTGGGTATGTGGGTTCACGGGGTGGTCGGTCGGTGTGCGGGGAGAAGGCGGTGGCAGAGTCGGGGGTATGGACGACATCGTGCTGTACGGGGCCGACTGGTGTGGGGACTGCCGGCGGGCGAAGGTGTGGTTGCGGGAGAACGGGGTGGGGTTCACCGAGGTCGATGTGGAGCAGGATGAGGCGGCTCGGGAGCGGGCGGTCGAGATCGCGGGTGGGCGCAAGAACATTCCGGTGATCGTGTTGCCGGATGGGACGGTGCTCGTCGAGCCGACGAACGCGCAACTCGCGGCGGCGCTCGGACGCTGAGGGCGACTTACACCCGGACCGAGACCCGCCCGCGGTTCTCGCGGGCGAACAGGCCGGGTGATTGGCCCTTCCAAGCGCGGAAGGCGGAAGTGAACGCCGAGACACTGCCGTAGCCCAGTCGGATTGCGGCCTGTTCCACCGTCATTCCGGCCACGAGCAGTTCCTCGGCGAGCAGACCGACGGTCTCCGTGGAGAGTTCGCGGAAGGTGGTGCCTTCGTCGGAGAGGCGGCGGCGCAAAGTTCGCACGCTCAGGTCCAATTCGGCCGCTATGCGTGATTGGTCCGCTATGCCGCCTCGCGAAATCAGAAGTTGGCGCACCTGGCCGCTGATGCCCTGGCGGCGCTTGCGGCGCTGCATGAGCTCGGCGCACTGCTGCTCGTAGAAGCGCGCGGTGGCCGTATTCGCCTGCGGCAGTGGCAAATACTGAATACTGGACGGTCCGGTGACGACCGAGCGCGGAGCGTTGAACACGACCTCTTCCACCCCGAGCATGGCCCCGAACATCTCGTATACCGGATGCGGTGAGAACGCCACCGCGACCCGGGTGATGGGCGGCCGCATGGGCATCACATCCTGCTGAATCGTCCAGATGGCCGCCACATCCCGCTCCACCGCGAACCGCCTGACCTCCGGCGGGACCGCACTGTCGTCGCGCACGATGGACACGTCGTCGCCGGTGATGACCAGGTGGTGGCGCGCGACGGTGAAGGACAGATCGGCGTAGCGCAGCGCCAGATCCACCGCGTCGCGCACGGTCGAACAGCTCATCAGCGCGAAGCCGAGCACGCCGAGACTCGGTGGGTGACACAGCAATCCGGCCATAAGCCCCATTCCGGGCTCATCACCGACCCCGGCCACCACATTGCGCATCAGGGACAACTCCTGTGCGAGGGTGATCTCCGCGGTGGAATCCAGCAGATCCCGATCCCGAATCCCGGTGTGGCGCAGCAGATCGGGCATGGCGAGCCCGCGCGCGACCGCGAACTCCACGAGGAGTGCCGCGCTGGTGATGGAGCGCAGTTGAGCCTGACCGTCCGTCACATCGAAATGGTCGCAAACTTTCAGCGTGCCATGGGGCGGAACGAGCGGGGAAGTTGCTGAAAGCGGCCGAAATTCGATTGTTTCTGACCCAGGACGCGCTGGAGGCGTAACGTCTTCAGGCATACGGTGAATATCTAGCTAACCAACTGAATAACTAGCTGACTACAACCGATAGACATGGAGAAGGTGAGCCAATGGCCGCCTGGCAAGTGTTCACGGCAACTCTAGCAACGCTCGTGATCATGACGATTGCCATCATGAGTCTGCACCATCCACACCAGGACCCGGACAGACTTTCCGTGGAGCGAATCCGCGAGCGAATCAACAACGAGCACAACACATTGACCCTGGCGCGCAGCGACCCGTCCCAATGGTCGCACCTCGCACCGGATCACCCCCTGGGTCTCCAGGAAGCCCATCGCACCATGCAGCAGCACCGCCGCTGCGCGGTCGCCGAATGTGCCCGCAAGGGCGCGGCATTCCGGGCTCTCATCGATGCCGGCCGGATCAAGCCGACCCGCATGCCACCCGCCCTGCAGTAGCCGTGGCGGCCGTCAGAGTCCCGTCAGATACTCGGGCGGGACCGCGGCCACCAGCCAGACCCCGTTGGTGCTGACCCGGAACACGTGCCCGTCGCGGTGCATCGCCGCGGCATCCACGGTCAGCACCACGGGTTTTCCACGACGCGACCCCACCTTGACGGCGGTGTCGAGATCCGCCGACAGGTGGACGTCGTGGCGGCGCATGGGCTTCAGGCCCTCGGTGAAAATCCCGGGCAGGACCGCGGCAACGGTGCCGTGGTAGAGCAGATCCGGCGGCGTGCTCGCCCCGTATTCCAGGTCAACGTCGACACTGTGTCCCTGACTCGCCCTGATCCGGGTGCCCGCGGCATCGAACTCGAAGCGGCGCTTGTTGTTCCGCGCCACCACCTCGTCGAGTTCGGCCCGTGAGACGCTACGCCCGTGCCCGGCGAGGGCCGACAGCAGCGCGTCGACGTCCACCCAGCCCGCCGAATCCAGCACGAGGCCGATCTCCTCGGGCGCGTGGCGCAGATGCCTCGACAGTCGCTTCGAGGTCTTGACCAATTGTTTCTCTTCCATGCGCGCGAGTGAACCAGTCGCGCAGCCGGATTCGAAGCGATTTTCGCCTCAGCCACGCTGACGGTCGTCGACCAGCCCGCGAACCAGTAAGGCGTACAACAGGATCACGGTGAAGGGCGCGAGAATCGGCACCCAGCTCAATCCGGCGGGCAGCGCGGTGGCCGCGCCCGCCGCGACGGTGAACACCAGCGCGCCCGCCACCGAGGGCACGGTGGTCGGCACCACGCCCACCGGCGCGGAGACCGTGGCCGTGTTCAGCAGATAGGTGGTCGCCACCAGTCCGATACCGCCCGCGACCAGCGCGCCGGTGCCGATATAGGCCACCGCGCCCATGGCCGCCAGCACGGCCAGCACCGCGCACACTCGCCACCGCCAGCCCGCCACCACCGCGACGCCCACGGGTATCGCCGCCCACGGCAGCACGATGGCGACCGCCGCGGTCAGCAGCAGTCCGGACAGCACCGCCAGGAATCGGGTCATCGGCGCACCCGCACCGTGCGGCGGTGTTCGGGGATCAGTCGCATCACCTGGTCGAGTCGGGTGTCCTCGGGCCACGGCACGATATCGACGCCGACGGTGCCCATATCGCGATACATCGAGGTGCGCTCCAACTGCCACATGCGGGCCAGGGTCGAGTCCAGGTCGCCGTGGAAGGGCGGCCCGCGCAGCACGTCGACCACCACCACGACGTGGCCACGTTTGCGCAGATCGATGAGGGCCAGGGCGAATTGGGTGTCGAGCAGGGTGGAGAAGGCCACGATCACCGCGCCGATCGGGACCGCGGAGTGCGGGGCCAGCGTGCCCTCGGTGAGCAGGTGCTCGTCACCGACCTCGAGCACGGTGTCCACGATGCGATAGAACTGGCGGCGTCCGATATCGGGGCGCAGCCAGCGCGGCGCGCGCCCCAGGCAGACCACGGCCGTGCGGTCACCGGCCTGCAGCGCGGACTGCGCCACCTGCGCCGCGCCGCGCACCGACAGCTCCAGCGAGTCCGAGGCCGGTCCGGGCGCCTGTAGCGAAGTGTCCACCAGCACAACCACATCCGCGGCCCGGTTGGTGAACCGCTCGGTCACGAACAGCTGCCCGCGCCGCGCGCTCACCGGCCAGTTCACGGTGCGCAGCTGATCGCCGGGCGTATACGCGCGGATATCGGCGTATTCGACGCCGGGCCCGGCCCGCCGCGTCAGATGAGTACCCATGCGCTCGGGAAGTTCGGTGCGCGGCAACCGCATTCGCTGCGGGTCGGTGATCGGGTAGATGTACAGCTCCCCGGCGGGCAGCCGCACCGAGGCCACCGCCAGCCCGGCCGGGCTCAAGGCGCTGACCCGCATCGGCACCGGGTAGCGCCCCCAGCGTGGCGCGGACAGCGCCAGCCGCAGGCCGGCGGGCGCGGCCCCGGAGTCCACCGTCTCCTCGACGTGGACCTCCATGCTCTTCATCGGTTCCGGGTGCAGGCGCAGCAGGGCGTGACCGCTGTCCACGAAGGCGGCCGCGGTCAGCACCACCTCCTCGGTCTCGAAGCAGCGCAGCACCCCGGCCCCGTCGACCTGAATCTTGGTGCGGGACTGCTGCAACGGCGCGGTCGCGAGCACGCCGATCATGGGCGCGGCGAACACCACCAGCTGCCATTTGCCCAGCACCAGCGCCAGCACCAGGGCGGACGCGGACACCGCGGCCAGCATGAACACCAAGGGCGCGGGCCGCCAGCGCAATTCGGCCTCGACCGTGGTACTCGTGTCGCGATGCTTCATCCGGACCTCAGGACTGGGTGGCGCGCGGCACCGGCAGGCGGCGCAGCAGTTCGGCGATGACGTCCTCGCCGCGGATGCGGCGCACCCACATCTCCGGACGCAGCGTGATGCGGTGGGCCATGGCGGGAATGGCCAGGGCCTTGACGTCCTCGGGAACCACGAAGTCGCGATTGTTGAGCAGCGCGCGGGCGCGGGCCATCTGGACCAGGTCGAGTTCGGCGCGCGGGCTGGCCCCGACCTCCACCTGCGGGTGGCCGCGGGTGGCGGCGGCGAGGGAGACGACATAGCCGACCACATCGGGATGGACGGTCACGTATTCCACGGATTGCCGCATCTCCAGCAGTCCGTCGGCATCCACCACCTGGGCGATCTGGGCCGGTTGCGATCCGCGTTCGAGACGGCGACGGATCATGTTCATCTCGTCGTTCTCCGACAGGTAGCCCAGCCGCAGCTGCATGGCGAAGCGGTCGAGCTGGGCCTCCGGCAGCGGGTAGGTGCCCTCGTACTCGATCGGGTTGTCGGTGGCGAAGACGATGAAAGGCTGTGGCAGCGGGAAGGTCTCACCGTCGATCGACACCTGCCCCTCGGCCATGGCCTCGAGCAGCGCGGCCTGGGTCTTGGGCGGGGTGCGGTTGACCTCGTCGGCCAGCAGCATATTGGTGAACACCGGGCCGCGCCGGAAACTGAAACGGCCCGAATGCATGTCGTAGATGGTGGAGCCGATCAGGTCGGCGGGCAACAGATCCGGGGTGAACTGCACGCGGGTGAAGTTCAGCCCGAGCGCCGAGGCGAAGGACCGCGCGATGAGGGTCTTGCCCAGGCCGGGCAGATCCTCGATCAGGATGTGGCCGCCGGACAGCACCGCGATCATGATCAGCTGCATTTCGTCCCGCTTGCCGACCACGACCCGGGCTACTTCGCGCAGCACGGCGTCGGTGCGCTTGATGGTCACGTCCATCGGTGATGTCATCGCATGTCTCGCATCTCATCTCACATGTTCTGTAGCCGACGGAGGATTTCGTCGAGGGCCTCGCGTCCGGGTGCGCGATTGGCTTGATCGCGCAGCGCCGAATTGGCCGGGTCCACCCAGCGCCACAGTTCGGGGCCGAACTGCAGCTGTCCCGCCACCTCCAGCGCGCGCCGGTTCTTGGCCATCCGGTGCCCGCTGGTCAGCTCGAATTCCTTGGCCAGCAAGGGGCGCAGATGCCGATCCCAGTCGGCGCGCGAACCCTCGGACCGTTCGGCCAGCATCGTGGCGCGCGCCTGCCAGCGGCGCAGCATGTCGACCGGGCCGTTGTCGATGTCGTCGTCGTCCGGATCGGCCGGGGCCGCCCGGCGCGACCGCTCCACCAGCGACCACAGCAGCAGCCCGAGCCCGCCAGCCACCGGGATGGCCGACAGGGCCAGCAGCGCCTCGCGCTGATCGCCGAAGGCGGACATCTCGACGACGACGCTCAGTATCAGCGCGCCGACCACGATCGCGATCCGGTTCATACCGCCTGCCCTTGCAGATCAGCCAAGACGATGCGCAGCAGCTGCTCGGCCCGCATGCGCTGCCACTCCAGCATGGAGTGCGGACTGAACCGGGCCTCCTCGAACAGCGAGACCAGTTCCCGCGCCGAGGCGTCGTGCAGGAAGCCGCGGTCGAAGGCGCGCGCCAGCACCTCCGACGGGGTGTCCGAGGCCAGCGGCGCCACCTCCCGGGCCGTCGCCAGGCCGCGTTCCATGGCGACATAGCAGGCGATGATGGCGGTGCGCGGATCCTGACCGGGCGCGATCATGGCCGCCAGGCCCATCTCCGCCACCTTGGCCAGCGATACCGCCTCGGTGGAGGCGGGCTGCGGCAACAGGGTGCGTTGCAGGTCGGGCTTACGCCCGGAACCCACTGCCACCACGACCAATCCGGCCAGCGCGACCAGCACCAGCACGCCGGCCGCGATGCCCACGAGCAGCAGGCTGGTGCCCTGCAGCGAGGGACCGGGCAGCGTATCCGGTTGGTTGGCAACGGTTTCCACCGGTGAGGTGGACCCGGTCGGCTCGGCCGTGGGTAACGTGCCGACCTCGCTCTGCCGCTTCGGTGTCACCAGATACACGGAGAACACCGCGGTAGCGATCAGCGCGAGGGCCGCGACGGCGACCAGCACCGGCAGCCAGATCCGCCGCAATCCCGTACCGCGCACGGCATTCTCGCGGTCGGGCTCGGGCATGGCCAGCGGCAGCCGGTGCTGACTGTTGATCACACCGGCCACCAGGATCACCATCGACACCAGCAGCAGCACCGGCATCAGCGCCAGCGATACCGCCGAGGACGGATGCGGTGCGGAGGGTCCGCCGGTCCCCGGAAGGTATCCGCGCAGTGCGACGACAGCCAGCATCACGAGCCCGATCACTGCGATCGTGCGCGCTGCCACCGTCCCCACCCCAGTCACGAACACTCCTAACCAGAGTCCAGCAGAAAACAGGCACATAGTTACATGCCAAGCGGTCCGTCAGGACCGAAATGGGGCAACCCGGGATCACATACCCGAAGCACATAAATCGCCAACCGGCGCGGCGATCATCAGGCCCACCGAAAACCCAGGTCACACAACCCAAGTCATCCCACGACCGGTGACGCGACAGCAACCCCACTTATCACCATCCGCGCACGATCCGGGCGTACCGACGCGAACGCCGCGCCACCGAGGTTCGGCGGTGCGGCGTTCGATCACAGGGTTCGGCGGCGGTCAGGCGGTGCGGCGGACCCGTGCGCGAAGGCGGGTCAGCGGGGAGGGCTGGGGCAGCGATCGGGCTTGGTCGGCGACCGTATCGCGGACGGCGACAGCGGGAGTGGAGTAGCTCGCTCCGGCGGGTGCGCCGACGCGTCCGGCGGCGGTGCGGGGTTCCACCAGGCGGCCCAGGGCGCGGAAGTCCCAGCCCGCGGCGAGCCACGGTTCCGGGTCGAGGGTGTTGCGGGCGTCGATGAGGACGCGGCCGCGCGCGACCGTGCGCAGGAAAACCGGGTCCAGCTCACGGAATTCGCGCCACTCGGTCAGGTGCAGCACCACGTCCGCCTCGTGCAGGGCGGCGGCGGGTGTGGCGGCGAAGACCAGTTGCGGCGCCACCGCCCGCGCGGTGTTCGTCGCGGCCGGGTCGAACACGGTCACGTCGACGCCCGCCGCGTGCAGCCGCCGCGCCACGTCGAGGGCGGGCGAGTCGCGCACATCGTCGGAGAGCGGTTTGAAGGCCGCACCCAGGATTCCGACCCGGCCGGTGCCGGAATCGCCGAGCAGTGCCAGCGTCTCGCGCACCACCCGCTCGCGGCGGCGCAGGTTCACCGCGTCGATATCGCGCAGGAAGTCCACGGACTCACCGACCCCGAGTTCGGTGGCGCGGGCGATCAGGGCGCGCACGTCCTTGGGCAGACAGCCGCCGCCGTAGCCGAGGCCCGCGCCCAGGAACTTGTGCCCGATGCGGTCGTCGTGCCCGAGCGCCTCGGCCAGCAGCGTCACGTCCGCGCCGGTGATCTCGCACAGCTCGGCCATGGCATTGATGAACGAGATCTTGGTCGCCAGAAAGGCGTTCGCCGAGACCTTGATCAGCTCGGCGGTGGGCAGATTGGTGATCACGACCGGAGAGCCCGCGGCGATCGGCGTCGAATACACCTGCCGCAGCGCCCATTCCGCGTCCGGAGTGGTCACGCCGAACACCAGCCGGTTGGGGTGCAGGGTGTCGAACACCGCGTGCCCCTCGCGCAGGAATTCCGGGTTCCAGGCCAGATCGACCGAAATCCCTTCCGGCGCCAGCTCGGCGATGCGCGCGGTCAGCGCCTCCGCGGTGCCCACCGGAACCGTGGACTTGCCGACGATCAGGCAGTTGCGGGTCAGATGCGGCACCAGGCCGTCCAGCGCGGAGTACAGCTGCGACAGGTCCGCCGCCCCGTTGACGCCCGAAGGCGTTCCGACGCAAAGGAAGTGCACGTCGGCGAACTCGGCCGCCTCGACCAGTGAGGTGCCGAAGCGCAGCCGACCGCCCGCGACGTGCCCGGCCAGCAGTTCCGGCAGTCCGGGCTCGTGGAAGGGCACCTGCCCGACCGACAGTGCGGCCGCCTTGGCCGCGTTGTTGTCCACACCCAGGACCTCGAAGCCGAGTTCGGCCATGCCCGCGGCGTGGGTGGCGCCCAGATAACCGGTGCCGATGACGGAGATGCGGAGCATCAGGATGCCTCCTTGGTGGCCGGGACCTCGCCGTGGACCTCGTTCGGCCGCAGGCGTTCCGCGATCACCTCGCGGTAGTGACGGATGAGCAGGTCGTTGACCGCGGACCAGGACCGGTCGCGCACGCTGCGCACCGCGGTGGCCGCGGTCTGCTCGCGCAGCGCCGGATCCTCGACGAGCCGGCGCACGAACTCGGTCATGGCCTCGGCGTCACCGGGCGGGTAGAGGAAACCCGCACCGGGAGAGACGACATCGATGGGACCGCCCGATTTGGGGGCGACCACCGGCACCCCGGAGGCGAGTGCCTCCTGGGCGGCCTGGCAATAGGTTTCGTGGCGGCCGGTGTGCACGAAGACATCCAGCGAGGCATAGACGGCCCCGAGCTCCTCACCGTGCAGCACGCCGAGGAAGTTCGCTTCCGGCAACAGCTTTCGCAGCCGCTTCTCCTCGGGGCCGCCGCCCACGATGATCAGCTTCACGTCCGGCACCGAGCGCAGGTGGGCGAGCAGCTCGAGCTCCTTCTCCGGTGCGAGCCGTCCGATGTAGCCGACCAGCTTCTCGCCGTTGGGGGCCAGCCGCTTCCGCAGTTCCTCGGAGCGGCGGAAGGGCCCGAACTGCTGCAGGTCGACGCCGCGCGGCCAGCGTCCCAGCCCCGGAATGCCCATCAGCTCCAGCTGACGCAGGCTGGCGGTGGAGGGTGCGAGGGTGCGATCCACGCGCAGGTGGATGCGCCGGGTCAGCGCGGTCATGGCGCGTACGCCGCCGGGCAGGTCGTAGCGCAGCGCGAAACCCACCAGATCGGTCTGATAGATGGCGACGGTCGGCACCCCGAGTTCGTTCGCGACCTTGGCCGCCTGGTAGCCGAGCGTCGCAGGGGAGGCGATGTGCACGACATCCGGCTGGAATTCGCGGATGATCTTGCGCAGTCGCCGCCGAGTCTCCAGGCCGATCCGGAAGTCCCGATAGAAGGGCAACCGGGCCCCGCGCACGACGTGGACGCGGAAGCCCGCGTATTTCTCGGGCCCGGTCGGCGCGACCAGGGTGGCCTCGTGACCCTTGGCGGCCAGGTGATCCAGCACCCGCCTGACGGAGTTGGTGACGCCGTTGACCTGGGGAAGAAAGGACTCGGCGACAACCAACACCCGCAGGCGGGCACTGTTCCGGATGTGGGGGCTGCTCTGTAAGCTCGGGTTCCGCGGCGCGGAATCCCTTGCCTGCTCGCGGATTCGCATCGTTCCCCTCCGGTTCGGTGCTGCTCCTGACGCCACGGTAGGAAGCGGCCCGCAACGCAAGACCCCCTCCGCGTTGACGGGACGTGAACCGTGCCTGTCGATCAAGTCGGCCAGTTCACCGGGGCGTCGCCGAACGGCTAACGAGCCTCGAGGTTTACCGGTTGCCGCAGCTCGCCGAGCCTGCTGAGGGTGCGATAGAGATCGGGAACCCGCTTGATCTCACCGCCCACTTCGGTCAGCGGGACCTCCGCGAACAGCGACAGTTCGAGGTCGGCGTCGTAGAGCACGTCGACCAGGTTCACGAACCGCATCACCCAGTCCGGCGGGACGGTGCGCATCGGCGGGACCCCGCACACCACCCATCGCCCGATCCCCCGGCTCAGTGCCAGGTAGTCGGCAGCCGACACCGGGATGCCGCACAGTTCCGCGAAATCGACCGTCAGTTCACCGTTCTCCAAGGCCCGCGCGCGCAGCTGCCGGTGCGCGATCGGCACCTCCACCGTCCCGATCACCGCGCACGATCCGACCACGTAGTGCCCTGCCGCGAATCCGGTGCGTCGGCCGCTCAGCGAGCGGTAATCGGTCGGCCCGTTGACCGACAGCACGTCGAGGTGCTGGAGAATGCGCTCGATGGTCGGTTCGAACATGGCGTGCATCAGCGGGTTCGGCAGCAGCCCCTGCGGCGGGTAGTTCGAGGTCACCACGAGCGTGATGCGCCGGGCGAAGAGGTGGTCCAGCAGCCTGGCTACCAATCGTGCGTCGCCCGAGTCGTGCACGTGGAATTCGTCGAAGCAGAGCAGGTCGATGCCGTTCAACAGCGCGTCCGCCGAGGCGTCGATGGTCCCGTACTCGTTGATGCCCGCGTTCAACCGCGCGAAGAACTCGTGGAAGTGGTAGCGCCGCTTGCGCTCCGAGGGCACCGCGTCGAGGAAGCGGTTCATCAGCATGGTCTTGCCGCGCCCGGGACCGCCGTAGAGGTACAGCCCGCGCGGCTCTTTCCGCCCGAAGCGAGGGGGACGGCGCTTGCCGATCCGTGCCGCGATGGCGGCCAGCCGGTCCGCGGCGATCCGCTGATCCGGATCGAGCACGATCTGGGGAGTTTCCATCACACCCTCCTTCAGCCTCTACCGCTGTAGAGCCTCCTCTATAGTTGTAGAGGATCAGGCGGACACGGAGGACCGAAGGTGACCACACCGACAATCGACCGGCGCACGATGATCGTGGACAGCGCCATCGATCTGATTGCCGCCCAAGGACTTCGAGCCCTCACCCACCGTGCGCTGGATGTCGCGCTGGAGCTGCCCGCCGGGTCGACGTCCTATTACTTCCGCACCAAACGGGCGTTGATCGAGGCCATCGTGGACCGCATCGCGACCCGCTCCCGCACCGACTTCGCGGGGCGGCCACCGGCCATGGATCAGCTCGACCCCGACCGGCTGGCGCAGGGCATCGCAGGCTGGCTGGATCGCCTACTGGCGCAACGCCGCAACCACCTGATCGCCCGGCACGCCCTCATCCTCGAGCTGCTCGGCGACCCCGAGCTGCACGCGAAACTCGCGGGCTGCCTGTTCTCACACCAGCACGCCACGGCCTTGTTCGAAACCTTGGGCGCGACCGAACCGACCACCGCCGCAGCCGATTTCATCGCGGTCATCGAGGGTCTGGTCTTCGACCGCTTCGCCGGTGCCCGCACCGCACTCGCACCGGGCACCGCGAAGAGCGCGGCGCAGCTGACGGCGGTGCTGGCCGTCCAGCTGCGCGCCGCTAGTCGCCAGTACGGATTCGAATGTCCCAGAAGCGCATATTCGGCCACGGCGGATTCTTGACCACGGCGTAGGTGCCCAGGGTGGCCGCGATCAGCCCGGTGATCACACCGATCGTCGCGATGCGGGAGGCATCCACCGCCGCTTCCCACTTGACCTCGCCCTCACGCACCACGAACACCCCCACCGGCCGCGCGCCACGCCAGGGGCTCACCGCCGCGACGGTGATGATCGCGGTCCCGTCGGGCGTCTGGTGCGGCTCCCCGTACACCAGCGTGCCCCCCAGTGCCGGAAGCTCGTTCAACCGTTCCCGCAAGGTCATGACGACCCCTTCCCCACAGACGAATGCGTCCCCAATCTACGCCGCCGCGTCACGGCTCCGCCGAATCTCGCTCAGCCACATCCCATCCGGAATAAGTGGACACCATGACCGGTTATCCGGACATGATTCCTGGCAACAAGATCGGCATCGTCTTCGGCAGTCTCACCCCGCCCGAGCAGCTCGCAGCGGGTGCGGCCCTGGCCGAACGGCTCGGCCTCGGCGAGCTCTGGTTCTCCGAGGACTGTTTCTTCACCGGCGGACTCTCCGGACTGACTCAGCTGCTGGCGGCCACCCGGGCGATTCCCGCCGGGCTCGGCCTGGCCAGCATCGCGACCCGGCATCCAGCCGTGCTGGCCATGGAACTCGCGGGCCTGGCCCGCAGTTATCCGGGCCGGGTCCGGGCGGGCATCGGATTGGGCAATCGAGGCTGGCTCGAGCAGATGGGAGTACTGCCGCGGCGTCCGCTGACCGCGCTCGGCGAGACCGCGGACGTGCTGCGGGAACTGCTGTCCGGCACGCCCGTGGACCGCGACACGAGGATCCATGCCTTCTCCGGCATCCAGCTGAGCTTCCCGCCCGGCATACCGCCGGAACTGTGGGTCGGCGCGGTCAACGAGCGCGGCCTGCGCCTGGCGGGCGAAAAGGCCGACGGCATCCTGCTTTCCGTCCTGGCCGGGCCCGCCTACGTGCGCTGGGTGCGCGGGCTGGTCCCCCGGCACACTCCGGTGACCGCCTTCGTCCTCACCGCCATCGACGATGACGAGCAGGCGGCGCGCGCAGCCGTCCGGGGTGCCGTAGGGATGTTCCTCCAGGCCGAATCGGAGTCGGCCTTGGTGGGAAAGTCGCCTTACGCCAAGGAGATCCGCGCCGCGGTGGCCGGACTCGGCCCCACGGAGACGCTCGCGGTGGACGATGCCTGGATCGGCGAGTTCGCCGTGGCCGGAACCCCCGGCCAGGTCCGCGCCCACCTGCGCGCGCTGCTCGAGGCGGGCGCGAATTCCCTGGGCCTGTGGCTCTTCCCGCCCGACCGCCTGGAGGCTCAGCTCGTCCGTTTGGCCTCGGAGGTGCTCGATTCCAGCAGTGCGTCCAGCTTCCGATCGGTGCCGGTCCCCGGCGCGGGGGTGTAGGCGATGAGCGCCCGCACCCCGGGTTCGCCGGGGATGTCGAGCAGTTCGTAATCCAGCTGCAGCTCCCCGGCGGTCGGGTGGTGCACGACGTAGCGGCCGTACTGGAAGTCGCTGACCTCGTGGGTCTCCCAGTACTCCCGGAACTCGGGGCTGCGGGCGTTCATGTCGCGCAGGATGGCCCGCAACTCCGGGTCGTCGGGCCGGTGGCTGGCCTGCAACCGCATGTCGGCGGCGATGTGCCCGGCCACCAGCCCCACATCGGAAGTGACCGCTCGGATGTGCGGGTCGAAGAAGATGAGATGCATCCAGGTGCGTTCGCGCTCCGGCAGTTCCGCGAAGTCGACGCCGAAGACCGAGACCGCGGCGGCGTTCCAGCCGAGGATGTCGGTGTGATGCCCGACGATGTAGGCGGGCGCGCGGGTCATGGCGTCGAGCAGCTGCTGCAATCCCGGTCGCAGCGGCTTGCCCGCCCGCGACAGCGAGCGCGGCGGCCGGGCCAGATTGTCGAGGTGCCGCCGCTCGTCCTCGCTCAGCATCAGAGCGGTGGCGATGGCGTCGACGATGCCCTGCGAAACCGCTTCCGCGCGACCCTGTTCCAGCCGGACGTAGTATTCGACGCTCACCCCGGCGAGATGGGCGACCTCCTCGCGCCGCAGCCCCGGCACCCGTCGCCGTCCCCATACCGGGAGGCCGAGGTCCTCGGGCCGCAATCGCGACCGGCGCGACCGAAGAAACTCGCCCATTTCAGACCTGTTGGACACCAGGTCGATTCTATGGAAACCATCCGGTTTCGACGCGAAAGGCCCGGACGAATCACAGGGATCGTCCGAGCCTCCGCACAGTATTCAGTTGGTGGTGAGCACCAGACCCGAGGTCGGGACGCCGGTTCCGGCGGTGACCACGATGTTCTCCAGGCCCTGCACCTGATTCACGGAGGTCCCGCGGATCTGGCGCACGCCCTCGGCGATCCCGTTCATGCCGTGGATGTACGCCTCGCCGAGCTGGCCGCCGTGGGTGTTGAGCGGCAGGCGGCCGCCGATCTCGATCGCGCCGTCGGCGATGAAGTCCTTCGCCTCGCCGCGCCCACAGAAGCCGAGTTCCTCGAGCTGCATGAGCACGAACGGGGTGAAGTGGTCGTAGAGGATGCCCGCCTGCATGTCCTCCGGCCGCAGCCCGGACTGCGCCCACAGTTGGTCACCGACCAGCTTCATTTCCGGCAGCCCGGTCATACCGTCGCGGTAGTAGCTGGTCATGACGTACTGATCCGCGCCGGAACCCTGTGCGGCGCCGGCGATCAGCGCGGCCTTGTTGGGCAGATCCTTGGCCCGCTCGGCCGAGGTGATCACGATGGCCACGCCGCCGTCGGTCTCCTGGCAGCAGTCGAGCAGGTGCAGCGGCTCCGCGATCCAGCGCGAGGCCTGATGCTCCTCGAGGGTGATCGGCTTGCCGTAGAAGTGCGCCGCCGGATTCACCGCCGCGTGCTTGCGATCGGCGACCGCCACGCGCCCGAAATCCGCACTGCGCGCGCCGTAGACGTGCATGTAGCGCCGCGCCACCATGGCCACCTGCGCGGCCGGGGTGCCCAGGCCGTGGGTGTAGGAGAACGCGTTGTCCACGCCCGAGGAGCTCGGGTTGCCGGTCGCGAGATGAGTCGCGAACTGGCCGAAACGATTTCCGGACCGCTCGTTGAAGGCGCGGTACGCGACGACGACATCCGCGATCCCGGTCGCCACCGCCATGGCGGCGTGCTGCACGGTCGCGGCGGCCGCGCCACCGCCGAAGGGGATGTTGCTGAAGAACTTCAGGGACGGGATACCGGTGGCGCGCGCCACGGCGGCCTGGGTGTTGGTGTCCATGGTGAAGGTCGTCAGGCCGTCCACGTCGGCGGGCGTGAGACCCGCGTCGGCGAGCGCGGCGGTGACCGCCTCGGCGGCCAGGCGCAGTTCGCTGCGACCGGAATCCTTGGAGAAGTCGGTCGCGCCGATGCCGACGATGGCGGCCTTGCGGCTCAGCTCGGTCACTTCGACTCCTCCAGGGCGATAACGGCTTTCGCCGAGATGTGGTCGCCGAGCGAGTCCTTGCCGACCACATCGACGGTGATGTCGCCGCCCTCGACGGCCGAGACGGTGCCGGACAGGGTGAGGGTGTCACCCGCGTACAGCGGCACGCCCAGGCGCAGCGCGATGGACTTGACGCGGGCTGTCGGCCCCGCCCAATCCGTCACGAACCGCTGCACCAGACCGGTGTCGGTGAGGATATTGACGAAGATGTCCTTGGATCCGCGCGCCACCGCCTTGTCGCGGTCGTGGTGCACGTCCTGGAAGTCGCGGGTCGCCAGCGCCGTGGACACGATGAACGTGGTGTCGGCGTGAATCACCAACTCCGGCAGCGTGGTTCCGACCTTCACGTCGGAGAGTTCGACTGTCGTCATCGCACAGCCTTCCAATAGGGCACGGTGTTGTCGTCGTCGAGCTTCAGGAACCCGGCCTCGACCGGCAGTCCGACCTCGACCTCGGACGGGTCGATACCGGTCAGCTCACCGAGCATGCGCACGCCCTCTTCGAGCTCGACCAGGGCGATCACATACGGCAGCTGCCGCCCCGGCACGCGCGGCGCGTGATGCACCACGAAGCTGAACACGGTGCCCTTGCCCGAGGCCACGACATAGTCGCTCTGCTCGGAGTGGTCCTTCCACAGCGCCGGAACCGGCGGATGCTGCAACGTGCCGTCGGGCCGCTGCTGGATGCGCAGCTCGCCGAGTTTCACGCCGTCCCAGAAGAACTCGGTATCCTTGGAGACGGTCGGCCGCACGCGCTTGACCAGATCCTCGGCCGAGACCTCGCCGGACTCCTTGGGCGCGGCCGTCTTTCCGGTGCCCGGAACGAACTTCAGCATCCGGAACTTCATCTCGGTGACCAGCTCGTCACCCACGTACCAGTTGGTGAGGTAGGTGGTGAACCAGCCGTCGCCGAGCCCGGTCTTCTTGGGCCCCACGATGTCACCGATGCTGGTGCGCACGGTGACCTGCTCGCCGAGCTGCAGGTAGCGGTGGTAGACCTGCTCGCAGTTGGTCGCCACCACCGAGGTGAACCCGGCCGCGTCGAACAGCTCGTTGGTCCGCGTCATGGGGTCGTCCTCGGCGCGAATACCGCCGAGCCCCAGCATGGTCCACACCTGCGCCATGGCGGGCGGGGCCACGATGCCGGGATGCCCGGCCGCCTTGGCCGCGTCCTCGTCCACATAGATCGGGTTGGCGTCGCCGATCGCCTCGACCCAGTTGTTGATCATGGGCTGATTGATCGGGTCCCGCCCCGCGCGCGGCGCGGACTCACCGTCGGCCTTGATCTTCTCCAGGCCCGCGCGGATCTCGTCGGCCGTGAAACTCTTTGTCACGCTGGTCTCTTCCTATCGCGGGACGCGGGGCAGCCGCAGGCCCATCTGGGCGATCAGCTCGCGCATGACTTCATTGACGCCGCCACCGAAGGTCACCACCAGGTTCTGCTTGGTGCGCTTGTCCAGCCACACCAGCAGCTCCGCGGTGGCCGGATCGGCGGGATCGCCGAAGCGGCCCACGATCTCCTCGGCCAGGCGACCCGCCTGCTGCAGCGCCTCGGTGGAGTACACCTTGGTCGCCGAGGCGTCGGCGATCACGTCGCGCGGATCGGCGTCGGGGCGTTCCATATTGGAGGCCACCTGCCAGTTGAGCAGTTCGTTCAACCGCGTCATGGCGTGCAGGCGACCCAGCGAACGGCGCACATCGGCCTCGCCCAGCACACCCTGCCGCTGCGCCCATTCGCGCACCCGCTCGTAGAGCTGCTCGATCTTGCCGGACGGACCCAGGCTCACTCGCTCGTGATTGAGCTGGGTGGTGATCAGCTTCCAGCCGCCGTTCTCCTCGCCGACCATCATGCTCGCGGGCACGCGGACATTGTCGAAGTAGGTGGCGTTGGTGTGGTGCGCGCCGTCGGCGGTGATGATCGGCGTCCAGGAGTAGCCCGGATCCTTGGTGTCCACGATCAGAATGGTGATGGCCTTGTGCCGCGCCTCCACCGGACCCGTGCGCACCGCCAGCCAGACGTAGTCGGCCTCGTGCGCGCCGGTGGTGAAGATCTTCTGTCCGTTGACGATCCAGTCGCCGTTGGCGTCGCGCACCGCGGAGGTGCGCAGCGCCGCCAGGTCGGTGCCGGCGTCCGGCTCCGAGTATCCGATGGCGAAATGCACGTCGCCGGTGAGGATTCCGGGCAGGAACTTCCGCTTCTGCTCCTCGGTGCCGTACGACTGCAGGGCCGGGCCCACCGTCAGCAGCGTCACCAGGGGCACCGGCACATCGGCCCGCACCGCCTCGTTGTAGAAGATCTGCTGCTCCAGCGGCCCGAAACCCTGCCCGCCGTACTCCTTGGGCCAGCCGACACCGAGCTTGCCGTCCGCGCCCATCCGCTTGACCACGGCACGGTAGGCGTCACCGTGCCGGTTCGTCAGCATCGCGGCTTCCTCTTCGGGAGTCACGAGAGTGGCGAAATACGAACGCAATTCGTCGCGCAGCCGCCGCTGTTCCGCGGTCAGTTCGATGTGCATCTGGCTCCCAATCGGTCCAGCCGAAACGATTCGCCGCCGAGCCAGCGGGCGATGTCCTTGGCCTGTGAGTAGTAGCGGTGCAGCGGATGGGTGATATCCACGCCGAGACCGCCGTGCAGGTGGTGGCACTTCTGCATGGCCGCGGGCAGCTCGGAGGCCACCGCGAAGGCCAGCACGTCGAGATCGTCGTCGACGCGCTCGGTGTCGATCTCGTCCTGGGCCAGCGCCCAGGCGACCGAGCAAGCGGCCACGTGCAGGGTCCGCGAGACCACGTAGACGTCCGCGATCTGCTGTGCGACAGCCTGGAATTCGGCCAGCGGGCGACCGAACTGCTCGCGGGTGCGCACATGCTCGGCGGTCAGCTTCACCACGCCGTTGAGCAGACCGTCCGCGACCGCGCCGATGCTCGCCAGCGCGTAGCGGTGCAGTTCGGCCAGACCGCCCGGGAGCAGCTGTTCGGCCGGGATCTCGACCTGGTCGAGCTGGAGCGAGAACTCCGGCACGCCATCGGAAGTCGGGTTCTGGGTGCGGGTGATGCCCGCGGCGTCACCGGCGATCACGGCGATGCCGTTGTCGGTGGGCACCAGGATCCAGGCCGCGGTATCGGCGTAGGGCACCGACACCTTGTGGCCGCTGACCCGCACCGTGGTGCCGTCGGTGACCGCGGTGGTCTCCGGCTTCACGGTGAACGGCGAGCCGGTCTCGTGCAGCGCGGCGGTCAGCACCGCACCCTCGCCCACTGCGGGGAACAGCCTCTCCGCCAAGGCATCCGGCACGCCGATCGCTTTGAGCGGCAGCACGCCGAAGCCCAGCGTGGTGAGCGCGGGCACCTGCGCGGCGTCGGTGGCCAGCTCGGTGAGCATGGCCGAGACCTCGAGCAGGCCCATATCGTCGCCGCCGAATTTCTCCGGTAGCGGCACGGCCAGCAGTCCACTGTCCGAAATGATCGGCCAGAGCGCGATATCGCGCGCGCTTTCGCGTTCCAGCAAACTTACGACAACCTCGGCGACAGCGTCCTGGCTCTCGTCCCTGGTGAAGTCCAATTCAATGCTCCCGGTAGAGGTGTGGGCTAGCCGTGCGACTCGCGTGGCAGCCCGAGGATCCGTTCACCGGCGACGGTCAACAGAATCTGCTCGGTCCCGCCCGCAATCGACAAACAGCGTGTGAGCAGGAATTCTTTCACCACATCGGTTTCGAGAGCGCCCGCCGCACCGGACAATTCGACGGCGAATTCGGCCACCGCCTGCCGGTGTCTCACACCGACCAGTTTGCGAACGCTACTTTGCGCGGCGGGGTCCCCGCCGGTCAGCAGCTTCTGCGCCGCACGGGCTTCCAGCAAAGTTCCAGCAACAGATTCTGAAATGAGCGCGCCCAAACGGTCCGCGACCACTTCCGCACCCGGCCCGGAGGTCGGCGCGGCGGCCACCATCGCCTCCAGCTCATCGCCGATTCCCTTGCCGCCCATGGCGACTCGCTCGGCGGTCAGCGTGGAGCGGGCGATCTTCCAGCCATTGCCCAGTTCGCCGACCAAGCATTCGTCCGGAACGAACACGTCATCGAAGAACACCTCGTTGAAGCGCGCCTCACCGGTGATCTCCACCAGCGGCCGGATGTCCAGCCCGGCGCTCTTCATATCGACCAGGAAGTAGCTGATGCCCTTGTGCTTGGGCGCGGTCGCGTCGGTGCGCGCCAGGCAGATGCCCCAGGTGGCCTTGTCCGCCAACGAGGTCCACACCTTCTGGCCGTTGAGCTTCCAGCCGCCCTCGACCCGCACGGCCGTGGTGCGCAGCGACGCCAGATCCGAACCCGCGCCCGGCTCCGAGAACAACTGGCACCAGATGACCTCGCCGGTCAGCGTCGGCATGGCGTAGCGCTCGATCTGCTCGGGCGTGCCCCACTGCAACAGCGTCGGGATCGCCCAGTTGGCGATCACGATGTCCGGCAATGTGATTCCGGCCTTGCGGATCTGATCCTCGAGCTGGGTGCGCAGGATCGGACCGGCGCCGCGACCGTAGGGCGCGGGCCAGTGCGAGGCCAGCAGCCCGGCCTCGGCCAGCGCCAGGCGCTGCTCGTCCTGCGGCAACGCCGCGATCTTGGCCAGGTCGGC
>NZ_JBSGBY010000078.1:0-19866 GCF_053601505.1 Nocardia sp. NPDC004722 | reverse complement strand
GGCACGAGATCGAGATGGCCGCGCAGCAATGCGAGCACCGTGGTGGCGAATCGTGTTTGCACGACCGACTTTTCGTCGGCGAATCCCAGATCGATCACCGTCGACGCGGCGGCGCTGATCGGCGTCTCGGTATCACCGGTGATGGCGACGGTCGGCATGTGCTGGGCACGTGCCAGCGCTGCCAGCACCTCGGTCGTCGTGCCGGAACGGCTGATCGCCACGACTCGGTCGTATCTCCGGGTGGCGGGGAATTCCGAGGCCGCGAACGCATCGGTCTCCCCCAAACCCGTTGCCTCGCGCAGCGATGCGTAGGCCTGCGCCATGTACAGCGATGTACCGCAACCGATCACCGCCACGCGCTCGCCGGCCTCGGGGAGGCCGACGCCTTCCATCTCCAGTGCTCGCCGCCAGCAGTCCGGCTGGCTAGCGATCTCGCGCTCGACATGGCTCATGAATCATCTTCTCCAAACGCGCGTTCATGCGCACAGACACTCACTACATGCTCAATAATGATCAATAGTGGGCCGTTTTGTCCAGCTTCGATCATTTTTCTTGGCCTGGCGCATGAAGAGCTCTAGCTTTGCAAATTCAGGAGGCCCTGCTTCAACCTCGCGGAGTGCGCCTATGTCCGGCATCCCGGCGTCTTCCTCGCCACCGTCGACGGACTCATCTGAGCCGAACTCGGCGCCGCCGTGCCCGGCGCCGGCGGCACCTACATCTACGGACATCGCGAGATGTACGTGCCCGCTGAATCCGCGCCGACAGTCCGACAAAAGACAATCCGCCGGTCCCTCCTGCAACGCCAGCGGTGGCAGGCCCGGCAACGGTTAGATCGGGCAGGCAACGAAGCTGACGAATGCAGGTGATGTCGGTGGGACCGGCGGATCACGACGTGGCGCACGGGTTCGCAAGAGGGAACGACCGCACTGCCACGGCAGCTACCGTAGCCGCGAATACCCTTCCACCGCACCATACATACGGCTGTTCCCGCTCGTCGGACGGCTGGACTCCACAGCCGATCGACGAGCGAAGCCGCCGGACACCACCACGAAGTATTGTCCGATCGCCAGAATCGCCAGGGGGCGCAGCCCTTTTCAGTAATGGCAGGTAACCGGCGGCCCCGGTGTTCTCCGAACCGGCGAAGGCCAACGCCACCAGCAGGAGGATCAGGACGGTCAGCACGGGCGCGGTACCGTCAGCCAGTCTCGGCCGCCATGTCACGCTCATGATGTCTTCCCGGAAAGCATGCCACGGGCATACAGCGCCACCGCGATGCGCGACCGGTACACGTCCTCAACGGTCACCTCGCTGCCCGGTACCCGGCACTCGTTCTAGTACGACATCACTCAAGTTCGCTCGGATTGATGCGGTGGTATCCAACCGCAGACCAGGTGCCTTTACCGTCGGACGTACGTGGGTCCGCGTGTTGAGGTTTCTTCGGGATTCCTGAAGGCATTCTATGATTACCGATCTCGTCCCGCATTTGGTAAAGGCGAGGTGGGCGCCGCGGCACCGCGAGACTTGCGGTCGGTTCGGCCAATCGCCTCGGCCGAGGAGTTGGAGCGCTTCGAGACCACCGATCTACTCAGGTTCGAGCTGGCTCGTGCGGCAACAGGGTTGGCCGATGCCACGATCCGAGGCGATCTGAGCAAGCTCGGGTAGATGCGGTCATGGCTCGGCCGCCCGCTGTGGGGAGATGGAGCCACCGGACGCGGACGGATCCTCCCGCTCGATGAGCTGGCCACCCTGCTGCTGCACGAATGGCTCGACCACCGCAGCGGCCCGGTGGCCACGCACGCCAATCCACCGAGCTGACACGTCGGCTGACACTGCCGCTGCCGAATTGGGCACGGTGAGGATCGAACCGGCGGGTAGGAAGATGCTGGGCCAGTATCGATGGCATGTCGATTTCAGCAGGATCCAAGGAAAGCGCGACCGACCTACCCAAGGCGATCCTGGCCGGCGGATGCTTCTGGGGGATGCAGGACCTAATCCACCGGCAGCCCGGGGTCGTGTCGACGCGGGTCGGCTACACCGGTGGCCGACCCGGTCGTCCAACTCCCCGCGATCACCACGGCCATGCCGAGGCCGTCGAGATCATCTACGACCCGACCCGCACCGACTTCCGGACGCTGCTCGAGTTCTTCTTCCAAATCCACGACCCAACAACGCAAGACCGGCAGGGCCACTACCTCGGCCCCGGATATCGCTCGGCGATCTTCTATGTCGACGACGAGCAGAAGCGGGTCGCCCTGGCCACGATCGTCGACGTCGAGGACTCCGGCTTGTGGCCCGGCAAGGTGGTCACCGAACTGGTTCCCGCCCAAGAGTTCTGGGACGCCACCGCCGACCACCAGCACTACCTGCAACGCAACCCGGACGCCGACTCCTGCCATTTCCCACGACCGGGATGGAAGCTGCCGAAACGGTAGAACACTCGCAGCGGGCGAGACCACGTCGGCGCACACTACGGCCGCACGGTCCTCGCCCACCGCGTCACCGGTGGAGGGCACACACGGCCGAGTCACCGGGTCCCGCCTCAACCTGAGCGTCCTCACTCCGGCGCGATGCCGACGACCACTCGGGTTCCCACGACGGATGCTTCAGTTTCCCTGAACTTCAGCAGATCTGGGTCAGCTATGGCGTTGGAACTTGCACTGGTTGCAATAGGTGCGGCGTGGAGGCCTTCCCCAAAGGCGTTGTCAAAGGAGGTAGCTCGGTGTTTGGGGCGGCGAGCACCCGCGGCGGGGAATCGGAGGCGCGGGTGCTCGCCGCTTTCCGGTGGGTCGGCAACCACCGGCTCTGCCATACATTCCGGAGCGAGTCTAGGCAGGACTGCGGACTCCGAAATACGCGTGATGGCAGAAGCTGATCATCGCTGCGCGGCGATGAGAAAACTGTGAACAATCTGGAAAGGTGCAGCGAGTACCCACGGCTCGGGTTGCGGAGACGTGGGTACCCGCCGCGCCGATGAGGTGATCATCGGCCTACCTGTCCGATTCCGCGTTCAGGCTTGGACTGAACGGACCCCACGGGTACAACGGCAAGGATTGGGGGCAACGGAATCAGCAGGAAGATCGCCGCTCGAAAGGGCGGGAAGGCATGTCCCGGAATCGATCTCATACCGGGACAGCTCGACTCCCTTACTTCGCCGGAGCTGCGGGAGTATTGATCCGCTGGAAGAACTGGATGGCGGAGGCGATGCCCACCGGCACACCGAGGAGGACTGTCCCGGCTGCCGCACCCAGTGCCGCACCGGCTGCCCCACCCGCCAGGCAGCCGCCGACCCAGCCCGGAACGAAGATCGGCGTCATGAGCGCCGCCGGCACGATTGCCCCGAGGACACAACCGCCGACGCCTCCAATGAGGGTGCCGACAAGGGTGCCGAGGCCGGTCGCAAGACCGAACTGGGTACCGGCCGCGCCCAGGGCCGAATCGAAATCGGCTTGGGCATCGATGTTCTCGAGCATCGCTACCGGCTTCGCGGTCGCAGGATCGGTGCTCGGCGTCAGGGTCGCGGTGTTGCCGTCGATCTTGGCGGCGATCGGGAACTGCTGACCCTTGAAGGCGTACGCCAGCGGGAACGCGGCGGCGACGTTGCCGGCACCGTCGAGCATCTGGAACTGACCGTCGCGCGCGGCCAGCGACCCCACGTCGGTTTTGACGACGACCGACTTGTCGACGACATTGGCGGTCCAATTGATTCCCGGCGCCGCCTGCGTCGCCGCCGCAGGCGCGGGATCCTGCTGCGCGGGACCGGCGTTGGAGTACGGCTGACTCAATGTCAACGCCGCCACCGCGAGAGCAGCGGCCGCCGTCAGGGTTGTGGTCTTCCTCATCGATGAAACCTTCGATCTTCAGAGCAGGGAAATTGAATGCGGGCAAAAGACCCGGCAGGAAAGGAATGTCCACGCGACGAGGCGCGTTCCACCACGCCCGTCGCGAATGTCAGACTCGCGCGAGTCGTCTCCACTCGCAATTGGGTGAGCGGAACGAGCGACTCGAATATCCTCTATCGCCCGAGGGCATGTGTCGTTCTCACCTCCTTGCGGTTAGGGCGCACGAGGACGCCTTCCGGAAATCTCTTGTTGCAGCGCGTGGTCCGAGTCGATTGATCGGATCCGCGGCAGCGCACTGAGTCGTGATATCGATCTGCTCACGCAGCCACTCGCCAGCGATCTTTAGTACCGCGACAGCGTGTCACCGACCACGCACAGAGGCAATATGTAGATCGGCGGTAGATCTCCCCCACCCGGCCAGCGCCGCCCGCCATTCGACCGGCAATGGTCTCAGTCCTGCAGAGAAGACGAAAATGCCATTTGCGCCGCCAAGACCGACGTCGTCGACAAGCTGGTAATTTCCGGCCCGAATCCCATTGCGTACCAGGTGATCCAACCGCACAGTTCGGTCGCATCGGGATCGACAGCGAGGAAGCTGAGAATGAACCGCCGGTCCCGAAGACCTCGAAGGAGTCCGGCCACCCGGTCCAAGGCTTAAGCCGACTCGCTCCGAGAATGCCAAGACCGCAGCACCGGCGGTTCACAATGCGCCCGGAGATTGCGCGTGGACTCTATATCTCCGGACCGCACAGGCGACTCTATAGTCCCTGCCTCCGCCGGCCCACCCGCCAGATGGCCTACTCTGCCCGCCGAACGGATGGAAACTACAGACGCAACGATGGCCTGAAGCAGAACGTGCCGCTCCGATCGGCTACGCGGTTTGCACGGCACGCCGCACACGCCGCGGTGCCGATCGCCAGCCTCGTCGCCGACACGGCACCGTATCGCTCCTGCTTAGGGCGTAACTCCCAGTCGTCCGGCAAGCCAGTCCATTTCGGCTCGCAGCCCCGCCGACCACACTGCCCAGGTGTGCCCTCCCGGGAGTTCTCGGAGCCGAATCCGCATGCCTGCTGCGGAGGCCGCGGTAGCGATCGTGACCTGAGCCGAACGACCCGCCCGGTCTTCGGTTCCAGCGATCAGCACGCCAGCGGAATCGGGATATCGATGTGTGCGCAGCAGGTTGAGCGGGTTGACGCGCTCGAACGCTGCGATATCAGAACCGAATGCGGCTTGGGCAGTTTGGTGGCGACTGCCGAGCGTGGGCTCCGGATCGCCGGAAAGTCCGAGGAACGTTGGGTACACCGTGGGATAGTTCGTGGCCAGCTGCAAAGCACATGTCCCGCCATAAGAATTTCCGGCGATGGCCCACCTCCGCGGATCGGGGTCGACCTGGAGTCGCTTGGTTATCCAAGCTGGCAGATCGACTGCCAAGTAGGTGGCCACATTTCCCAGCTTGGAATCCAGGCATAGGGGGTTGTACCACGGACTGCCGGTCGCGTCGGCCACAACGATGACAGGCGTGAGCCCGCCGTGCGCCGCGGCGAAAGCATCCATCGTCTGAGTCAGGCGACCGCCGTTGAACCAGTCGATCGGGCTGCCCGGCTGCCCGGCCAGCAGGACCAGTACTGGTAGCAATGGTCGGGGCGTGGCGAAATACGCTGGAGGCAGATAGATCTCGGCGGATCGTGCGGCAAACTGTGACACGGCGCCGGGCACGGCTGCGCGCAGTACTCGGCCTTTTTTCGGTAGACCGGCAGGTGGCCGCCACACCGAATCCAGAGGCCACCCGGTCACAGGCTCTGCCTGTCCGGCGGGCACTGAGGTGAGGGAGATGCGGTTTCCTCCCCCGAGCCCCAACACATCCTCGACCGTGGGGTAAGCGGCGAACACGAGGTTGACCTGAATCGCCGATGCCAGCACAGTCGCGATGGCGGCACACAGCGACAACGCCTTTGTCGCCCAACCTCGGGAGTGGGTGATTCGGATCGGCAACAGCCCGACCGCCCACACTGCGAAACCGAACCATAGATATACCGGCGGTGGTATCGCGTCCGGAAATGGCCGCCACCAATGCTCAACGACAATATGAACCGCCAACGCGGCCGCCAGCCCGAGCCAGGAAGACCCCACGCTCGCACGACCGAGAGATCGACGGCCGACACCGAATAACCACAGCGCTCCGGCAACACCGACGGCGCAGATGATCCACGGCAGCGAACCGGACAGTAGAGACAGCTCGGAGATTGACGGCACGGTGCTCGGAGTCCTTGAAAGATCCAGTGCTGCGGCTGAGTCGGGCGGTCACCAGCCGCTGTGATCCTCAACATGATCTCTGTGGTGAACCGCCGGTCCCAGATCCCGGTCTCCGGGAGTGGGTAACCGATTCGCGGAGGCGTGGTGGTCCGAGAATCGCTCCCGGGTGCAGGTAAGGACCCGGTGCTGTGACGCCGGGACCGGCGGATTCACCGTGTGGCCCACCGGGCGGTTGCGTTACCCGGTGGACCACAACGACGAGGCTAGCCTCAGAAGTTGGTCCGCCACCCCTTCCAGAAGGCTGGTTTGGACCGCCTTCCGGATGAAACTTCGCGACCTCGAGCTGTTTTCGCCGAGCGGCTGCGATGGCTGGCTTGCTAGTGGACGCCGGACAATCCAGGTGGGCGGACTTGCGCGCGAGGCCCTTCCATGTCGGTGCGGTCGCCGGTCAGGGGCGGGTGTTTTCAAGTTCGGCCAGACGATGCGCGATTCCGGCGCGACCGGTGAGGCCCAGTTTGCGGAGGATGCGGCTGAGGTGATCCTCGATGGTCCGGTGGCTGACATGGAGTTGGGCCGCGATATCTTTGTTGCTTAGGCCGCGTGCCGCCAGTGCTGCGACCTCTCGCTCACGTTTGCTCAAAGTGGTCGCGCCACTGGCGGTTTGGTGTCCCGCCAAGCGGCGCTGTGCCACGGATCCCGGACAAGCCAAGACCGATGCTCGCGACGCCTACATCATCGCCGACGCGGCCCGCACCATGCCGCACACGCTGCGCCGCGTCGATGTCGGGGACGAGGCGCTGACCGAGCTCGGTGTCCTGGTCGGCTTCGACGACGACCTCGCCGGAGAAGCGACCCGCACCAGCAACCGGATTCGTGGCTTGCTCACCAGCATCCACCCGGCCCTCGAACGCGTGCTGGGCCCGCGCATCGCGCATCCGGCGGTCTTGGAGATCCTTTCGCGCTGCGGCGGACCGGCCGGAATCCACGCCGCTGGGCGACGAAAACTCACCGCCAGTCGGTCGCCCTTCCTGGTTCCAACGCCGCGGAGATCGTGCTGCCCAAACTGGCCGATTCTCTGAAAAGTGTTTTGCTGCACCGCAAATCCATTGCCGAGGACAACGAGAGGATGCTCGATGCGCACCCTCTTGCCAAGGTCCTGACCTCGATGCCCGGCGTCGGAGTCAGGACCGGAGCCCGCATCCTGCTCGAAGTCGGCGACGGCTCGGCCTTCGCCACCGCCGGGCACCTGGCCGCCTACGTCGGCATCGCCCCGGTCACCCACCGCTCCGGCAGCTCCATCCGCGGCGAGCACCCCGCCAGATCGGGCAACCACAAACTCAAACGCGCCCTGTTCCTGTCCGCGTTCGCTGCCCTGCACGACCCGGGCAGCCGCGCCTACTACACGCGAAAACGCGAGGAGGGCAAGAAACACAACGCCGCCCTGATCTGCCTGGCCCGACGCCGCTGCGATGTCCTCTACGCCATGCTCAAAACCAAACAGCCCTACCGGAATTCGCCTGCGTCTACTGCCGCCTTGCGCGGATCCTGCTACTCGCCACGCACGACGATCACTGTCGGTGCATCCCCTTCACCTGCGGTCTGGTCGATCCGCAACACCTTCTTGGCCTGAGTTTCTTCTACGACATGCCGATACGACGGCGACAACAGCGACTCAACCTGACCGAGGGCGCTCGCACCGACTCCCGTGTTCCGGGGCCGGTGACGCCAGTAGATCCAGCCCCGTCCTTCCGCCCACACCGCAACACGATCGACAACGATCGCCCCGACGACCAGTCCCAGCACCCAGAACACCCAGTCCACGCAGCGACCTCCCGCCCGATTGCACCACCACAAACCAACGTATCGGAATCACATCACGAGCGCGGCACCCGACGAGTTGACGAAAACCATAGGGACACCGCCCACACACACGGTCAAGTGGCGCAGCACAGCCGAAGGCATGCCGCTAGGCAGTGTTTTGAAAGTGGGTGAGTGCCGGGCGGCTGCCCGTCACTCACTGGTTTCGTAGCCATTGGTTGATGGCGGCGATGTGAACGGTGGCCAAATAGCGGACGGCGAGCTTGTCGAATCTGGTTGCCACGGCACGGTTTTGCTTGAGCCGATTGATCCCTCGCTCGACCGCATTGCGATCGCGGTAGATCTCGGGGTCGAACGCGGGTGGCCGCCCGCCCGACGAGCCACGGCGGGCGAGCTGATCTCCACCGGCGCCGACGTGAACCGATTCTTCACCGCCCTGCTCGCCGGAAAGCTCTTGGCTTCAGCGCAATTGGAAGAAATGCAGCAGGATCCACAACCCCTGACCAACCGCCCCGGTTATTCCAACGGCCTAGGCCTGGCCAGAGTCCCGGCCATCTGCAACCTCGAGGTCTGGGGCCACGGCAGCTCCGTCCCCGGTTTCCGTACCTTCAGCGGAGTCACCCCGAAAGGACTTGCCGTCACCGTGAGTGCCAACCTCCGCTCCGAGGACCCCGCCGTCACCGCGACGATCAACCAGGCCTTCAACGCCGCACTCTGCGCGGAAGACTGAACCGGTGATCGGACCGGCAGTGAATGTCACCAGAAAGACACTCTGAGCTGGGGTGTTAGCTGACAGGGCGAGTGGAGTCGGTTCAACGCTTGCGAACTGAGACACCTGCCTTGCGGCGCGCTTCGAGGCCGTCCAATATCAGGTCGAGGCCGAAGTCGAACTCGCCAGAGTAGTTGTAACCCGGTTGCAGGGCATGGTCGACGATCATCGCCCTGAGATGCGGCAGCTCCTCCGCGGGCAGGTCTGCGAGGATGCCCGCCGCCACGGTTCGGACCTCGGCCGGCGTCGTGATCGGCAGGTTCGCTTCTTGCAGAACGTATCCGCCGATGTAGCTGTCCAACACCGACACCGCGTGTGCGGCCAGTTCCAGGGTGAAGTCGGCGTTCAGCAGGATGCCGAGGACGGCGTCGTGGTGCCGCAACGTGGCCGGTCCCGGCGTGGGCCGCGAGTCCAGTAGCCCCAGCGCCCATCGGTGCTGGGAAAGCACGGTCCGCGTGGATTCGGCGCGCGCCCGGATCGCGGTCCGCCAATCCCCCTCGGCCACCGGCAGTTCGATGGCCGCGAACACGGCATCCACCACACCGTCGAGCATCGCGTCCTTGTTCGGAATGTGGTGATACAGCGACATCGCCTCCACCCCGAGTTCCTGCGCCACCCGCCGCATGGTGATGGCTTCCGCGCCACCCCGGTCCGCGACGCGGATGGCGGCATCGAGCACCCGCTCCCTTGTGAGTGGCGGTCGAGTCACGGTGGCTCCTCGTCGAATCTCTTGACAGGCTTACAAGCGTAAGCCAACCTTACAGATGTAAGCCAGCCTTACGCCCGTAAGCCAACCGAGGAGATCCCCATGCCGATGCCGAAATGGTGGGGCCACGTCAACAGACAGATCTTCAACCCCCGAGCCCTCGCGGGCGGCAGATGGCCGGTCCTTACCCACACCGGCCGCACGTCGGGAACCACTTACCGAACCCCGCTCGATGCCTACCCCGTCGACGGCGGCTATCTGTTCATCCTCGTCTACGGCTCCCGCTCAGACTGGGTCCGCAACGTTCTGGCCTCCGGATACGCCCGCCTCCGAATCGACGGGCGCGACTTGGAGCTCGACACACCGCGTCTGATCGACAAATCCCAGGCGCTGCAGGCCTTGCCCGAAAAGGCGCACCCGCCAAGGCTATTGCGCATCACCGAGTTCCTGCGGATGGATCTGATTCCCGCACCGGACCATCCCGCACCTCACCCGTGACGACCAGGTACCAACCAGCCGCAAGAGTGAGAGTCGCCTGCAGTGCCGTCCCCGAACCTCCGCTCGAACCCCTCTACGTCTCAAAGGAACTGTCGTATCGTGACGTCCGAATGAGGTTCAAGGCGAGGATCCATCTCGGCGGTGGATTCCATCATCTCAGCACTGAACCCGCTCCCCCAAGCACGCAAACCCAACTCCACTATGCCCGCCGCCATGACATGCAAAAGCAGCATGCGATCGACCGCGGTCGCGCAAGAAGGCCACCCGCCGTACTCTCCTGGTGTACTGAAACAATCGACTGCGGCCACAGCAGCCAACTCTTCGTCCCGCGGCAGTACTGCCGCCAAGCGCGCCCGAATGCCCGCACCGATGAACTCCGGCGACACAGGGTCATCGGAAACGTCCGCGCAGCCCGACAGATACTCGCCCCAACGGTTGGCCTCCGCGAGAACCGCTTCGACACAACCAGTTCGACCCACCCCGTCCGAGACGACCTTGACCCAGTCAGCATCGCCGAGTAGATAAGCGTCGACCATCTCGTACAGCGCCTGGCGAACGGACGAGGCATCGGCATCGGACACCGCCGAATTCCAGCACACGAACGCCTCAACGACCGCGACCGAACGCCCAAAGTCCCCTCGGCGCGTCGCTCAACTAGTGAAAGCCATCCTCCAATCACTGCGACACCACGTTAGGCAATAGCCAGGTGCATGCAGTCGCCGCGGAGTCGGCGCCCAGGCCGCCGCTACCTCCATCCCTCCAGGCCACCAGTCGGCCGCCAGCATGCAACCTGAGTGAACCCGAACGGTGAGAGATGCACCGCTCCGCAGACCTTCAGATCCGTGGCCCGTTGTCGCCCGGGCCACGGACCAATCGTGGACCAACAGGGGCCGATCCAGGCCACGCTATGGACCGGTTGTGGACCACCCGATCCGCCCGCTATACCCGTGAGCAGCAGGTATACTCATCGTGCGCACAGAAGCAACGAGCACAACGTGCGCACAATGTCCGTATCGGGTACCTACTTTTATCTGGGGGTCAAGTGGTCGCAGGTTCAAATCCTGTCAGCCCGACAGAAAAGTAGAGCCGGTCTTCGGACCGGCTCTACTTTCGTCTCCGGGTCGCATGGTGTCGATCGGGATCTCTGAGGCGATCGGGCATGACCAATGGAGAGTTACGCGACAAAGGCTGATGCCGAACGGGTTTCGATCGGACGTCTCGAGGCTGTCGATCTACGCGATGTATGGGCCCATGAGGCACAGGACTTCACTCCCTGGCTGTTGGCGAATGCCGATGAGCTCGGCATGGCGCTCGGCCTCGACCTCGTTTTGGAGGCCAACGAGCACCCTGTCGGCGGCTATTCGCTCGACCTCATCGGCCGGGCCGGGGACGAGGTTGTGATCGTGGAGAACCAGCTGGAGGAAACCGATCACTCGCATCTCGGTCAGGTGCTTACCTATGCAGCTGGGACCGATGCGACCAACATCATCTGGGTGGCGGCCCGATTCCGGGACGAACATCGAGCGGCGTTGGATTGGCTCAACCATCGCACCGACACCGGGACCCGATTCTTCGGTGTCGAGGTGTCAGCGGTGCGGATCGGAGAATCCGTGCCGGCTCCGCAGTTCCGGGTGGTGGCCAGCCCGAACGACTGGGGGAAGTCGGCGCGGGCTCGCACTCGATCGGAGGCGACCGCGACCGGTCAGCTGTACGCGCAATTTTGGGACCGATTTCTCGATGCACTCGGCGCCGCGGGCGTGGCCCAGTGGACCGGGCCCCGGAGCAGCGGCAATTCCAAGAACTGGCTCGATCTACCGACCGGCCGGGCTGGTGTGGTGTATGGCATCAAGTTCAGCAGCGGTCACCTGCAATCGCATCTCTACTTCAAAGACCGCGATGGCGAAACGAATCGCGCACGGCTCGAACAGCTTCGGACAGCCGGTGCCGCGCTCATCGATGCATACGGCCGCGAACTCGATTTCGACCATCGGGAAGGTCGATCAGCCTGCCTGATCGCCGACCGCACCCCGGGAACCATTACCGACCAACACGAATGGGCCTCGCACATCGCCTGGTTCATCGATTCACAGCAACGACTTCGAAAAGCACTCCTCGCTGTCGGCGGCATCCCCGCTTAGCGCCGCCGCGACGCGAGGAATGCCCCGGAGCGGAGCAACATCCACACTTCGGGGGCGTGGGCGTGGCCCGACTCGCCAAGGCAAGTACTCATTCCGAACGCGCTACATATTGATCCCCGCCGCACAGCGGGCATCCGCCAAGTCTGAGCGAGAGGACCGGGCTCGCCATGTGGAGCGAGTGTCGGCGGGCGACCTATACGACGTAGGGCGTTCGCGAACGGGTCGAGAACTGGCAGGTCTGCTCGCGGCAGATGCCGCCACACCTATCGGTCCCGCCCCTCGACCAAACATATGAACAAAGACGTCATCCCCCGGGAGCGGTGAAGCCAACGTGTCGCCGAGGTTGAGTTCACCACTGACGGCCACCTGTCTAGCCGTCATCCACGGTGCGGACGGTAGAACAGTCGGATGACGCGGGTGCCGCGAATGATCGCGATAGATGAGAACAGGGTGTTCTTGGCTTCGCGTACCGCCCACGTGGGAGTGTTGCCGTCCATCATCCATTTTCCGAGCACGGCCGGCAGTGTGAACCGTAGGCGGAAGCCCGCCTCGTCGTCGACGGGCACGGCCTCCCAATCAATGCTCGTCGGCCGGTTCTCAGCACGATCACGTGGATGGTTGATCAGCACTTGGATTTCAGAGTTGTGTTGCTCATCAAGGTAATCGGCGAAGGCTTCGGGCCTGTCGACATGCAGGACCAGGATGAATGGCGCAGAGGGGAACCCGAGCACGAAGGAATCCAGAACGACGCCGCTCAACTCCGTGACGATCGCCGCCAGCTGATCTGACGGTAGCTCACGGACCGACTCGACAGACTCGTCCTCATCATCCTCCGCGTAGGGTTGTACAGCTCGCAACAGCTCAGGCAGCCCCGCCAACTCCCTTTCCCTGGCTGTCGCAACACCGATGACCGTATCGGGGAATGCGCGACCCACCATTGGCTCGCGCAAATCGCTGATGCGGGCGGCGAGATCGGGGAAGCCTTCATCGATAACGTTGCCAGGCCAGGTGCCCAGAGCATGACGGAGTGCGTGCCGGATCTGCTTCAGCCGCAGCGACTTAGCACCGATTTGAGCGGCAAGGTCGGCGATGCGGGTGGCAATGCCGTCGGCCGCGGCGAGCAGGGACTCGAAACCGGGGCCGGACAGGTCCACCAGTGAGATCTGCTGTGCCAGTGCGTATTCCTGCGCAGGTGAGGTGAATCCACTGGCGGAGAAGAGAGCGTACTGGTACTGATATCGCTTCATCGGAATCTGATGGGGACCAGTCGTTTGCGAAGCAAAGTGCTCATTGACATCGCGAATGGTGCCGTATGCGTTTCGCGCGTACTCAATACCGGTCGACTTCTTCCGATGCTTGGCCTCGACGAACAGGCGCATCGGCAGCGAGAAAGGCAAGGGCAGATCCAGCTCGCCGAGCACATCTACCTGATGCGTCGTTCCACGCCCTCTGACCAGTAGCCCTTTGCCACTGTCCTTGAGGGCGTCCCGATCCTGGTCTGCTGTAACGAGCAGACGATATCCGTTGTCCTGCAAAAGCCGCGCGAGCAACTCCTCGAGCACGTATCCGCGGATCGTCGACACGTTGATGGCCAAGATTCCCCCTGTCGTCACAACGGGCTTCCATCCAGTCGCCCGCCCCCTCGGAAGGAGACTGTACCGGCTGTCGGGCTGCAACTCAGCTATCCACCGCAGATGACAGTTGGGGCCGCCACGAACTGGCATCGCCCTCACCTAATTGGTTTTCGAGCCTTCCTGCCCACTACCTAGGCCGCAAGGCTCTCGTAATCCGCCGACTGCTCAGAAGCGCGCTGGCGGCGTGGATGGTTTGCATTTCGGCTAGTGGTGCGCCCAGGCAGTAGCGGCGGCCGTGGCCGAAGGTGCGGGCGGGGCGGGCGGCGCTGGCCGGATCGAGGTGGGCTGATCGGGCAGATCTCCATCAGCAAGCGTGGGTTTGATCGTGCTGCAGATCAAATGGTTCCACGGCCGTCACCTGCTATGTGATGATGGTTCGTGGCAAATCGCTTGTGGCTGTTGGTGAGTGCGGGAAGGGGCGGGGATGACAGCGCAGATTCGGTTGGTGGGTGGGAATGCTCAGCGGGAGCTGACCGATTTGGTGGCCTGGCTGTCGCGCGAGGACGACTTTCGTGGCCGGGTGTCGTTGGAGCGACCACCGGTGCAGCCCGGAGATATGGGCGCGGTAACCGATGTGCTGGTGGTCGCCTTCGGGGCGCAAGGATTGGGTGCGGCACTCGCGGCGTCGCTAACAGTATGGATAAAGCACCGTCGTCCGTCGGCTGATATCGAGGTCACCCGAGGGGCGCATCGCAACGTGAAGATCTCCGTCACAGACCTACCGGCTTCTGAGGTGGCCGACCTGTTACGGAAGGCACTCGAGGGCTAGGGGTGCGGCTACCTGATCCGGTCAGGTCCCGAGCGCTGTTGCTGGGCACCAGCAGATACTCTGACCCCGGCCTCCCCAATCTCCCTGCGGTGCGCAACAACCTGAACGCTCTCGCCGAGATCTTCACCAGCCCTTGGGCAACCGCGCTGGCTCCCGAACACTGTGTGCCGCTGCCCGACGAATCCAATCGCGGGGTTATCGGAGCGGCACTTAATGACGCGGCTGGGCAGGCGGAGGACCTCCTCCTGGTGTATTACGCCGGCCACGGATTGATCGGCGCGGATGGGGGTTTGTATCTGTCGATGCCCGATACACGCGGCGAACCAGACATGGTGTCGTGGACGGCATTGCCGTTCGAACTACTGCGCAGCCGACTTGCCCATGCCCATGCAGCCAACCGGGTCCTCATTCTGGACTGTTGTTTTTCCGGTTTGGCAATCGACCTCATGGCCGATGTCAGCTCAGTGGTATCGGGTCAGCTCACGGTCGCGGGCGCATGCACGCTGACCTCGTCCCCCGCCAACCGCCCGTCCATGGCTCCCACCACAGCTGAATACACCGCCTACACGGGCGAACTGCTGAAGTTGCTGCGTAACGGCCCCACCGACGCAGGCGCTGAGTTGCTGACCCTCACAGCGATCCACGAACATTTGGCAAGGGTGCTGCCAGCCAAAGGATTTCCGCGACCTGAACAACGCAATACACGCACGATCGGCCACTTGGCTCTCTCTGGGAGGCCACCCCGGTCCGGCTCCGGCCACGCCGAGCCGTTCGGTGATGCCCCCGACCCCATCACGCCGGACTCGACTCCGCTACCCCCCGAACGCGTAATCGAAGCGGGCCCTGGATGGAGTTGGGTGCGAGTCGATTCCCCGTGGTCGAGCCAAATCTTGCTGCGCCACAAGGCCGCTCTGAACTGGACGACCTCTTTCGGCCCCGAAGACCAGCGGTTCGCCGTCCACGCCACGGCTGATGAGGCATACGACGACCTGGCCGAGTGGATCGCGACACGGGAGAGCACCAACTCCGACAGGCGTGAGCTGCTCGAGCATCTTCGACAGGTGAACAGAAGCCGACAGTTGATCGCCTGCTGCTCGCATGAAGAAGTTTCCCCCGATGTGAACCCGAACTTCGCGCCACCAGCGGTCGTGTATTGCGTCTACCACGTGCATGGAAACACCAATGCCCAATCCGCCGGCTGGAATTTCTTCATGGACTGGCGTCGGACAATGGTGGAGGTCTCGCCCAGATCAGGCCGGTGTATTTGGCATGGGAAGCTGTCGGAGGGTTGGAATTTGCACACCGTGCCGCTGATATGAACCAATCAGCCCCTGCCCATCGCATACCTGCCGACCGCGCCCTGTAGCCGCATCAGGATCTCGTCGCCCGTCAGGCCCTCGAAACTGCCGATCGCTATCGCCGCTGCGAGCGCGTCGTCCTGAAACCGGTCGAGGTCGAGACCAGCGATGTTCGTCCGGCCCAGGCGCGGCTTGCCCGCACCGGTTTGGTCGACAATGAACCTTGCCATCAATGGGATATCGGTACCCTGCATGGCGACAGGGCTGAAGCCCGCTACTCCGCGGAGGTATCGTTCGATCGCCAGCCGATGTTCGGTGCCGGCAAATTTGTATTCGATGAGGTTGCGAAAGAACGCATACGCAACCCCTCGGTAGGCCGGCCCGGCTGCTCTGCACAACGCTACGACCGAGTCGTCGTAGCGGCGCTCGACGAACGGGATTCGCAGTGCCTCATATGCCGACTCGATCTCAGGGGTGATCAAGCCTTGCCCGCCTTCCATCGCCGTCTCAAGGGCGGCGTTCATCGCATCGAGGTGAGGAGAGCCCCCGGAGCCAGGCGGACCGGTCGGGTGCCCACCATCAGTGGGGCGCAGGTTCTCGAGCCACCGTTTTGATACGCCGTCGGTCGCTCGGCGACTTGACGCCGCGTGATCGCCCCCATGGATCGGATAGACGACAAATACGAAGAACCGCTCGATCAACAGGACCGCCCCAGCGACACTCGGGTGAGGTTCCCTGAAATCCGAAGGCTCCGAGAACACGAGCGACCCAGACTTCGCCCGATATTCAGCGTCCTGCTGGTTGGGCCAGGCAGGTTTCGCGTTATGCCATTCAAATCGCGAGCCAGGCTTTCCGTCGAGTTGGGTGTAGGCGAGGCCCCAGGTCACACCGGTTTCAGACATTTACTCCCCCGATTATGTTGTCGATCAGAGCATCTGACGATGCTCGAGCGCTACCTCAGCCGTCCCGCCGCCGATGCAAGATGTCGTGGCGAAGCCGCCAAAATCACAGCTCACCTGCACAGATTGCCCGTCAAACTGATCTGCGGCGGAATCGTTTGATCGATACCGAACCAACCGTTGCGGCAATGAGACCCGCCACAGCTGTCGAGAGTAGTAGGACCATGCACCCACTGTTGCCTACCGCCGCGGTCGGTCTCGACTGTCCTTCTCGCCTCTCCAATTCCATCATCGTCGCTGCGAGCCGGTTCCCGGATGCCATCGCCGCATCGAGATAGGTCTCCATATACAGCTCGTATCGACCACCGAGGAGTGCCCGCAGGAGCGCGGCCGCGTCGGCGGATCCGCCGGGATACTCCTTGGAGGCTTGGTCGGCGAGAACATGTGTCGCGAATCGGGGGTCGGCACCGGACGCAGCTTGAATCTGCTGCGACAGTACAGCCCCGATCTCCCATGGCTTAGTACCCGTGTGGTACTTGAATCCCGCAGTGCCGACTGTGCGACCGGTTCGGTGCATTTCGACATAGCAGACATCGCCACGGACAGGATCGACCGACGAGATGTGCACGCCATCCTCCGCAGCGAGCGCTGCGAGCAGCACTGGACCATTCGACATGAATTCAGTCTGACAAGGCGCTCGTGATCCGGCAAGCAAATCCTGCTCAGATGGTTGCGAAAGTTGTTGTGCAGTAAAGCATTCAAAACGAGGACTCACTTGTCAGCGGAGTCTGGCATGCAGCCCAGGCTGACTCCCCATCTGGACAGGCAGACGACTCCACACCTTGGCCGAGGATCGACGATATGTCCGGCGACCCCGCCGTGGCCCGGTACTCTGCTGGCAATACTGAGGTTGCCCCGGATTCCCGGACGGATTGGGTGCGTTGATTTTCGCTCGGTCCGCGATGGCGTAGGCCCGTTCGTCGTCCGCAGGCTGAGCGTGTTGAGCTTCGAGCGTCTTCGGGTCAGGTTGTCTATGGCTTCGATGTAGCCGGAAATCGCGTTGGCCATCTCAGCGAGTGGCCCATTTCCTGGTGTCGAGTAGTTCCACTTGCATCGTTCCAACATAGCTTTCGACCATGCTGTCGTCGAAAGCAATCCCCGACCGATCCCATTTTCTCGGCCGCCTGAAGGCTCAGTACACCGGCTCTGGCACGAATTCCGTGATCGTGGGTCGAGATGTCAACCCGCGCTTGATGGCTCGTCGGTGGTTGCCTGAGTACGGCGCTATTCGACGGGCTTGCTCGACCAGTAGGATTCGATCGCCTCGTCGTGTCGCTGGATCCATTGCGCCCACCAATGCCTGCGCGACTCGGGATGTCGTTCTTGGTCGTAGTCGGGTTCTTGGACGGTGCCTCCGGAACGTTCCAGCAGTATCCACGCGGTCACGATGTATCCCGGCATGAGGTTGCGCCAGAACCAGCTGTGGTCGTGGTAGTCGCGATCGAGCAACGCGTGGACGAAGACTTCGAAGGTCGCGACGTCGATCTCGCAGTCGTCGTTGACCATCCCGCTGAGCCCTGTAGGGACGCCCAGTCGAGCGGCCAGGATCTCTGCCATGGCGGCGAACAGCGCCCCGTCGAGAACGCCGGGTGAATTCCACACCATCTTGTCGCCGACGTTGAAGTATTGGCTCATGCAGCGATCATGAGTCGGCTCGTTCGGAGTCCGCCACTTCCGGGCCGAATGTGCGAATCTGGGGGTCAAGTGGTCGCAGGTTCAAATCCTGTCAGCCCGACCAAGAAAAATCCCCTCCGACCTCGGTCGGAGGGGATTTGCTTTTACTCGATCGGATGGTTGGGTCCAGTCCGGTCGGTGAAATCGGGCGGGATGGGGTGGATGTCCAGATCGGCGAGATGGGCTTGGGCTTGCCAACCGGTTCGGTGGAATTGGTCGAGCCAGTCGGGTGTGGCTAGCGACTTCGTGATCGCGTCGAATGCTTCGGCGAATCGGGTTCGCAATGGCATTTCGATTCCGAACTGCTCAGCGATGTAGCGCTGCCCGGCGAGGGCTGCCAGCACCATCTGGACGTAACTGTCCGGGTCGGTATTCGGCAGTAGTTGGTTGTGAGCGATCGATTGCTCGGCCAACCATCGCAGTTTCTCGAGCAAGGTTTGCGCGGCCGCGGAAGGTATCTCGCGGGTGAGTGCGGGTTCGGCCACGAGTCGGAATTCGGCCTGGACGACGATGTCGTGCTCCAGCCTCATGGCCATTTCGTCCACTATCGCGTGCAGTATGTCCAGTGGGGTGAGATCAGTGCGAGCGATCCACCGCACCACCGTTGCCAGATGCCGCTCGCCGGCAGCCTCCAGAACCCCTTGGGCCAGATCGTCCTTGGAGTCGAAATGGAAGTACATGGCGCCTTTCGACACCGTCGAACCCGCCACAATGAGTTTGAGTGACGCCGCGCTGTAGCCCGACCTACCGAATTCGACGGCGGCCGAGCCGATTATCAGTGCTCGTGTCCGGTGGGCTCGGTCCTGCCGCAGTGCGATCGTTCGGCGTAGGTTCACATGCGCTCCGTGGTCGGGAATACCGTCTCCTGGGGTTCGGCCAGAATGAGTGTCCGGATTGGTGCGACAGGAAGCGGTGGGCCCTCGCGGATCCTCGATCGGGAGCGGGCACAATCGGAGTCATGTCCCACCGTTCGTCGCCCGCCCTGGATGGAGCCGGTTACTCGGTCCGCACGGCGGCCGAGCGGCTCGGAATTCCCACACCGACGCTGCGCAGCTGGAACCGGCGCTACGGCATCGGCCCTCGTCAGGATCGCCCGGGTAGGCACCGGCTGTACACCGAAGCCGACATCGCGTTGCTCACCCGGATGCTCGAACTCATCCGTGCCGGTGCGACCCCCGCCGGGGCCGCGATGGCGGTGCGGGGATCCGCGCTGGAGTTGGGCGATGTGGAAGCCTTGCTGGGCGCGGCCTTCGCGCTCGAGACACGCGCGGTGTGCGAACTGCTCGACAGCCATGTACGCGACTACGGAGTGGTCGATACCTGGGATCGGTTGTGCCGCCCGGCGTTCGCGTCGATCGTCGCGCGTCAGCTCGGCGGCGAGGGATGCGTGGATGTCGAGCATCTACTGTCGTGGTGGCACGTGTTCACCCATCACCCGGGCTGGCGGGAGCTGGGGGAGGTGGCGTTGATGTTCGGGATCTTCTGGTGGATGTACTGCGGGTACGTGTTCC
>NZ_JBSGBY010000077.1:0-20060 GCF_053601505.1 Nocardia sp. NPDC004722 | reverse complement strand
GAACGACAAGGCCGACAAGGCCGACACGGACCGAGAGCCCGCACCACACGCGGGCCTGCCGAGCGATGCCGGGCCGGTCCCCGTACATCTGCCCGGCCCGCACGAGGGCGAGGCCCCTCGAAACCCGTCCGACAACCGCAGATCCAGCGTGCCCGCGGCCGCACCGGTCGGCGACTTCCACGGCGACGCCCGCCCGGCGGGTAAACCGTTGGAGCAGAAGTACGTCGACGGTCAGATCGACGACAACCTGCACCTGATCACCCCCGGGGACGTCGCCTTCAATCGCGACACCCGGGAGTTCGTGCTCCCCAACGGGGACAAGGTCAGCATCAAGATCGCCGAGACCGAGCCGCCGCCCGACGGCGGCAAACGCGATGTCGCCCAGATCCACGAGCGCGAGGGCGGATACGACATCCACCTCTCCCCGCGCGCCCGCAACGAGGACGTGGTGCGAGCCGTCGCGCACGAACTCGCCGAGATCAGGCTCTCGCAGGACGACGACATCCCGATCTCACGCCCGGACCTGCGCGAGGATCGCCCCGACGCCATGACCCCGCACCTCGCGGGCCGGTTCGCCGAGCTGAAAGTGCTGGCGGCGCATATCGACCGGGCCGTCATGGATCCGGCGGCCAAAGCGGAAGTCCTGCCGCGACTACGCAACGACCTGCACGACCTCACCCGGCAGCTCGGATTCCACGACCCCACGCACAAGGCCGTGGTCGAACAGCTACTGCACGATCATGATTCGGCCCTGGCCCAGCGAATAGGGCTGGAGGAACACGACATACTCGGTCACCGGCCGAAATTCGAGCCGTCACTCGACGAGCACACCTTCGAGCAGGGCGTGCGAGACCATCTCGACCAGCTCGAACAGCACCTCACCGGCCCGCACGCCCCCGACACCCTGCGCGCCGAGGAACAGGGTCTGCACGGCCGCATGCGCGAGGAACTCTCGCGGCGGATCTTCGACCCGATCTTCGATCCGGAGACCCGCACCGCCCGCAAGACCTGGGACGATCTGAACGACGCGCTGAATCCGTTGAGCGCCGTCATCAACGATCCGTCGCTGTCCCCCAGCCAGCGCGCGGACGCGCTGCACCAGGCCATCGAAGACTTCCGCGCGCACCCGGACATGACGCCCGAGGTCCGTGATGCCATCGGCGACAACGGCTTCCAGCACATGCACGATGCCGCGCAGGCGCTGGCCGACGCGCCGGACCACATCACCGGGGTGCTCGACACCAGCACCGGGCGCCTCACCATCGACGGCCGGGAAACCACGCTCGGCGAGTTCCTGCAGGGCATCGACCAGGCCAATCGCGGGGCCACCGAGAACGGGCTCAATGTCGAGTACACGGTGGTGCTGCACGACCCGGTCAACGGGCACTCGGCCGTGGAAGTCCTCCCCCGGCCCCGGCCGCAGCATCGGCTTCCGCTGGAGCAGAACCGCTTCGGGCCGAATCACGAGACGATCCCACGGGACCTGCGGCCGTCGGCTCCCGCGGCGGCCGAGGGCGGCCACACCATCGACGTGGGTGTCGGTCGTGGCGCGTACGCGGTCGAGCTCACGCCCGAAGCCGACCGGTCCCACGGCGGGCTGGTCCTCAAGACCGAGCTGGCCTCCGAAATGCCCGGCGCGGCACAGCGTCGCCGCGATCTCGGCATCCTCGACCCCGGTCCGCTCACCGAGCCGGGCACGGTCATGGTGTTCGCCGATCTGCTCAACAACGGCCATCTGCTCGGCGACGGGCCGGGCGGCGAGGTCGCGCGGATCTACATCAACAATGTGAGCGCGCACCTGGACCCGTCCGACTACCACGGCATGGCCGAACGCCTCGAAGCCGCGCTGAAACCGGGCGGGCGCGTGGAGATCCAGTGGGATCCGAAGCCCGAGAACACCGAGGGTCCGCCCAAGTATCGCGGGCACATCACCGGCCCCGAGCTGTGGCAGGCGATAAAGGACCGGTACGCGGGCCGCCCCAATCCGTTCCGGATCGTGGAGGAGACTACGTTCCCGGGCAACGGATTCCGCAACTACGACTACACGATCGACACCGGGGCCAGCAACAACCTCAACCGGGACCGGATGGCGGGCATCATCCCGCCGATACCCGAACACCGGATGGTCATCGCCTACGAGCCGCACGACGCGCACACCCAAACCCCGGTGCACGCACCCGATCCGGGCGGCACGATCACCCCGGACGAGCGGGATGTCAGGCGCAATGCCCTCCCGGACCAGTACTACCTCTACGGCGGCGACGAGGCCCGGCTCAAGAGCGGCCAGACCGGACCGCCCCTGCGCTGGGACGCGACCGCGGACCATGGGAACGGCGCCTGGGTCGAGCGTGAAGGCACGCTCGAGCCGACCCCGGACACACCCGATCATCTTCGCGACGACCAGAAGTTCATGCAGTACATCTACGAGGGTGATCGTCCGTCGTTCTCCGCGGCGACCAAGTATGCCGTCTATTCGGCTACCGAGATGAACGCGGACGGAACATACAAGTGTGCCGTATCCGGCAGGACCATTCCCGTCGTCACGGGATCCGACGGTCACCCGCAGTTCCACGAGGTGGTCGGCGGTCAACGCACCAGAACCACACCACCGGATTGGTATACCCGCGGCGAGAATCCCCCGAGCCCGCCGCACGACAAGTTCACCATTCCGGAGCCCAACAGCGCCCATATGGGCCATCTACCGGATTACGAATACTGGCGGCAACGCGAATATGCCCTGAACCACGACGGGACCGTCGAGCAGTTCGAGCGAGTATACGACGATCCGGGACATTACCGGCTCGAGCTGAAAGAGGAGAACGAAGGCCACGGGCACGAATCGATAGACCCCGGCTACGGAAAGTACCCCCAGCTCTATCGGACTCTGTTCCCGGGAGAAACGATCAAGCCCATCCCCGCGGCACCCCCGGATGACAGCGGAATCATCAAGGGCAGACGAAAACTTGGCGATCCACGACGATGATAGGCTCATACACCATGCCGGAAGACCCGCGATTCACTGGACTTCTCGAACATCTCGAGCGCCGTCTCGGACCTGTGCAGGCCGTCGAATCCGCGAATACCGATAACGGCAATCGCGGCTACGACCTGACGTTCTACCAGACCGAGGAGCCGCCCGTCACCACCGTGGTGACGAATGGTCTTCGGTTTCAGAGCATCACCTCGATGCTGCCCGAAGAATTGGTCTGCTCACTGCGTTCGGATCAGCAGCATATCGCCCATTATCTTGTCGACTCGATCGCATCCATGATCATCCGCAACCGCCGCGGGATGGAATACGGGTCGATATTCAAGAATGATCAGCCGATTGTCGAGGGAACCGAAATCGTCGGGGTCATCGCGCATGTGAACCCGACATTCGACCAAGGGTTCAACCTGTTCCCGGATGCGACCGCTCCGACCCTGCAGATAATCACCCTGGTGCCGGTCACCGGCCCCGAGATCGACTTCGCGAACAGCGAGGGCGAGGACAAGTTGTTCGAAGTGTTCTGGCTCAATCGAACAAATATCCTCGACATCCATCGCCGCTCGACCGTCTAGCCCTCCGGGCGTCAGAGGTTCATGAAGTCGGTCGAGCTGTCGACCTCGGCCTGACCGAAGGCATCGGCCTGGCTGCGCACCACCGCGGCCAGCTTGCGCAGTTCGTCCACGCCGGAACCGCCCTGCGTGACGAACGACCCGCCGACCGAGGTGAGTGTGTCGGCCGCGGCCAGCGAGACCGCGTCCGAGCCCGCGGCGGGCACCGAGAGGGCCTGCGAGTCCGCGCCCAGCGCGGTCTCCAGCCGGTCGGCCATGGCTTCCAGGTCGGCGGCGGCGGCCCGCACCGTCTCGGCGTCGAAACGCACACCGCCCAAGTTGAATTCGCTCATTGTCCCTCCCTTTCCGCGCGAATCCTACCGCGTCGGAGTGACATCCACCGACCGGGTTTCCGCATGATCTACCCGATCACTGTGCCGGGCGCGGTCCGTTGGTGCCGAACGCGCCGACCACGGGCACGCCGGTGTAACCCAGCTCGCCCACGACCTCGTCGCCGTGCTCGGCGGTGACCAGCTTGGTGCTCACTTCCTCGTCGGCGTCACCGGCCTGCGCGGACGCGCCGCCCATGGCGCCCATCGGCGGCACCATGCCACCGCCCATACCGCTCATACCGGTGCCGGGCATCGGCGCGGGCACGGGGACCGGGGCCGTGGGGGTCGCGCTCATGCTGCGGGTGTTCGACAGCTGGCTCAGCGGAGCGGGGGTCGAGGCGGGCATGCCCATGGGGGCCAGACCGCCGCCACCGGCGCCGCCGAACGCGGCCGAATCCTTCGATGCGACACTCGAATCGGCGTCCGGCACCGGCTGCACGTCCGTGGCCTGGCTGATCGACTGCAACTGCTGCAGCTGCTGCACGCCGGTGCTCGCCGCGCTGCTGATCGGTGAGATCATGCCCAGCAGCTGCGACACCTGAGACATCGCGTCCACGCCCTTCGGCGCGTTGGTGACCTTCACCTTCTGCCCGGCGGTGGTCATATTGGCGCTGTGCACGGCCATCTCGGTGCGCGTCTTGGCCACGTTCGCGGTCGCCTCCGCACCGGTCTCGGTGGCCAGCGACAACAGGAACGCCTGACCGGGCGGGGTCGCGATGAACGGCGCGGCCAGCGTGACACCGGTGACGAACTTGGTGATGATGGCCGCCATGGTGGCCGCGCCGGTGGCCACCGAGGTCGCCGCGCCCGCCATGACCGTCTTCTGGTGCGCGTTCTGCGCGCCGAGTTCGGCCGCGTTGCCCTGTGCCTCGGTGCCCTTCTCGGCCGCGCCGGTCGCGCCGGAACCCTGCCACTGGTTCGAATTGGCCATCGACATGACCGACTGAGCGATCGACATGATCTGCTGCAGCGCACTCGATACGCCCGAAAGCACCTGCGTGGCGTCCACGCCCTGGAGTTGACCGGTGCCGAAGGAGGAGGCCAGATCGGTGAGCGGCTTGGTGAGCGCGGTCAGATCCAGGGTGGGTAGCGGCGGCATGTCCGGCAGCGGGGGCACGCTCGGCAATTGCGGCAGGGCGGGGAGGCCGAGCGTCTGCAGGACGTCACCGACCGGACTGTCCAGCAGGGGCGCGAAGTTGGTGTCGCGCAGGGCATCCGCCACCGACTGGCCACTCGCCGCGGTGGGCGTGGCCGCGACGACCCCGCTCGAGCCCTCGAGGGGCGTACTCACCGGTCCCGCCTCACAGGTCCCGCGAGAGCGACACGAAGTCGACGCCCGAGGCCGCGTCGGTGGCCTCGTAGTCCGCGGCCGCCTCGTAGGCGGTGACGGCGGTGCCCGCGTGCACGGCGGCCAGCTCGGCCACCGAGGACAGGTGATTGCCTTGCGCGCCCGCGTAACTCAGCAGGAAGTCCTGACCGATCAGGCCGAAAACCGGGACCAATCCGGCGACAGTCACGGCCTGGTCGACAGCGGCGGCGCCGGCGACGGTGCCTGCCATGGCGGCGGACGCGTCCCCGTAAGCGCGAATCGCGTCCGGTGTGGCAACGAGATTGCTCATAAGACCCCCATCAGGAAGATCATTTCGAATCGAACTATACAGAGCGAACATTCGCCCGGCATAGCGAAGACCTTACGAACTGAAGCATGACACGGTGAACACCCGATGTTGCACAGGTTACCTGCGACCGCCCCGGATACCCTTGCGGCAGCATATTTTTCATCGCACTAGCGGATCTTGACATCCTTGGTCAGCCGACCGGCCGCATCCCAGCGTTTTCTGGTCAGCTGATCACCGTTCGCGTTCAGCACGACCTCCTCCGACATCTGACCGTTCTCGTGCCAATAGCGCCACTCGCCCACCGCGGCGCCCATGTCGGTGTATCCCTCGGCGCGCTTGTTGCCGTTGGGCCACCATTCCTGCTGCGGGCCGTTCTCGACGCCCTCGTAGTAGCTGGAGAGCTCCACCCGTTGGCCGTTCTCGGCGAAGACTTCGACCTCGCCGGTGTAGGGCGCGCCGTCGTAGCTGAGATAGCCGTCGTCGTCGTACGCCTGATCACCGCTGATTCGCATGATTCACTCCATCGCGGGTCGGATCGAACGGGAACACAGTAGCCGGAGTGGCCGGACTCAGATCGGCCGCAGCCAGCTGTCGGGTTCGGTCTCGTACTCCTGCTCCTCGACGTACTCCTGCCGGGTGACCTCCTCGGCGGTCGGCAGGCCGGTCAGGGCGAGCAGTTCGGGAGACAGACCGGCGGCCCGCAGTTGGGCGCGCCGCTCGATCCCGGCGCGGGCCGCGGACTGCCTGCACAGGCGCAGGATCTCCACGGCCAGCAATTCGGGGTCCTCGCGCAGGCGGTCGCGTTCCACCGAAATCGCCCGGGGCAGACCCTGTTCCGTGGTGGTCACCACGATCGAGCCGGTCCGCGAGGACAGGGTGAACTCGGTCGGGAAGTCCGGGGATTCCACGGGCACACCGTTCCCTTCACTCATCGGCTATCACCTGCACCACCTCGGCGATGTGGACATTGAGGATGTCCACCAGACGGCGGTGATCGGCGGCCGCGGCCACCGGGGGATGCTCGCCGGTGACCACGTAGCGGCCATCGTTCTCGAGGTCGCGCCACTGCATTCGGTATCGAGCGATGCCGCGCGGGCCGAAACGCGAACGGCCCTGCACCACATCGATGGTGCCCGTACTCGGGACGGGTGCGGCCAGGAAGTCGGCGGCGCGGGTCACCGTGGTGCCCTCCAATGTCTCGTGCGCGGGCGACATCCCGAATTCGTAGTCGACCTCTTCGACATCCTCGGTCTCGGCGAGCACCAGGTCACCGCCCTGTGCACCCGGGAAGTCGCGGCCCGCCGGGGTGTCCGGCAAGGCCGCCACCACCCGCTCGGCGAGCTCCTCGGCGTAGAACTCCGACAGCGTGAAACCGCTGCTGTGCCGGTAGGTTTCGCCCGGATGCTGCACCAGCAGATACCCGGCCTCGCCCGAGCGGACACCGAGCAGTCGGATGGTCGACGACGCCGAGAGGCGGTCCCGGCCGTCCCAGCCGTGCACCTCGACCCGCACCTCCGGCGCGCGCACGGCCTGCAGCACGTCCAGGTAGTCGAACTCGCGGTCGCGCAAGCCCTCGCGGGTGCGCGCCATATTGGCCAGATGGTCGTCCCACCATTGGGTGCGGCTCGCGAAGGTCAGCGGGACCGGCAGGGACTCCTCGCCCAGGCTCTGCCACACCGACAGCATCTCCAGATCGGTGAACTTCCAGGTCCGAAGCACCGATTCAGCCCTCCACCACGGGTTTCGCGACGATCGGCGCCGTGCCCATGGCCTCGTCCAGGTACTCGTTGGAGTCCAGGAACTCCGGCCGCTTGTGCTCCTTGCCCTGACCGCCGTGCGCACCGCCGCCACCGTGGCCCATGCCGCCCATGCCGCCGCCCATGCCACCCGCGGTGGTGGAGCCCGCGGCGACACCGGCGCGGGAGACACCGCTGATGCTGCCTTCCACTTCCTCCGCCACGGCCGCGCGCGGGAACAGGCGGGCGCTGGCCACATCGGCCAGGGGCTTGATCGGAGCGCCACCGCCCGGGCCGCCGCCACCGGGGGATCCGCCCAGCGGCTTCTTCAGATCGTCGAGCAGATTGGTCAGCGGGGAATCCTTCAGCGCGTCCTTGAGATCCTGCTGCTTCTTCTGATCGGTGCTCTGCGTGGACGCGCCGGTCAACGATTGCAGGGCGCTCTGCAGCCCCGAAAGCGCCGAGCTGCCACCGGAACTCGACGACGAGCTCGGGTTCGACGAATTCTGGTCCGTGCCGGTGGGATTCGTGCCGTTCGGATTCTTGCCGTTGGGGTCGGTCTTGTTTCCGTTCGGGTCCTTGCCGTTCGGATCCTTGCCGTCCTTGCCGGTCGGGTCCTTGCCGTCCTTGCCGGTGGGATCCTTACCGTCCTTACCGGTCGGATCCTTGGCGTCCTTGTTCTTGGGATCGTTCGCGCCCGGGTGGGTGCCGCCGGGGGTCTTGCCCGGTGTCTTGCCCCCGCCGCCACCTGATCCCCCGCCGGTGGGCGAGATCCGGCCGGTCGGGCCGCCCGACCCCGTATAGCCCCCGCCGCCACGGTAATCCGAGCGCCGATCGTCCGTGGTGGTCTGCGGGGGCGGCTCGGTCGGATCCACCAGAATCGGAATCGTCGTGCTGGAGTTGCCGATTCCCGGGATGTACCACGAGGTGAAGCCAGTGGTGCCGGTGGTGATGATGTACGTCTCGGTGGAGGTGCCCTTGTAGCTGTCATCCCAGTTCGTCGGCATGAACAACTTGGTCTGGTGTAGCCAGGTGGCGGTGTACAGCATGTTCTCGGCGACGGCCCAGAGGTCCGTGGAGAATTGCTTGCCCTGCGCCTCGAACTGCTGGCACGCCTTGATCGCGCTGTCGATGCCCTGGCCCGTCCAGTGGCCGTCGGACTCCAACCGTGCGACCGCTCCGGTCAAGGTTTCGAACGATGAGCCGATCACCTTCGCGATCCACTTCCACAGGGCGCTGCGATTGGCGATCGGCGTCGGGTCGATGCCCTGGCCCACCTCGTAGAACCACTTGCCGCCGTGATTGGCCGGGTCCTCGGAGCCGATCGCGTTCGTATAGCGACCCGACTTCTCCTGGGCGATCCGCGCCATCTCCCCCATGCCGTTGGCATCCGACGGCGCCGGCGTGGAGTCGCCCCACCCACTGTCGAGCTGCGTGGTGCCGTCCAACGGAATGCCGTCGAACTGCATGTCGATGACGGCCTGGGTCTTGATCTTGTCGAAGTCGGACTTCGACTGATCGTCGGTCTCGCGGTACGTCTTGCCCGCCGCCACGAAGGTGTCGCCCATGGCGTTCAGCAGCGAGATGTAGTCGTCGATGATCCCGCCGACTCGACCGCCCTCGTGTGCGAACCGATCCTGGAGATTCAACGCCGACTGCAGGACGCCATTGTTGCTGAAACCCGAGTACTGATTGAGCAGATAGGTGTAGCCCCTGGCCGCGCTCAGCGCGTTGATGGCCTCGGCGGCATACTTGGCGCCCGACTCGGCCGAGCCCGGATCGAGCTGCAGCCGATCGTGTTTCGCGTGCGCGTCCCGTGAAAGGTCGAGCCAAGGGTTGTCAACCATGTATCGCTCCTAACTCGACCGTGGCCTGCAAGATTACGGGTCGCAGCGACCGATTCCACATTCGTGAGTCTCACTTCATTGCGAATGTCTTTGGCGGAAGCGCTTTTCCAGCCCGGGCAGGTAGACCGAGGCGGGCATGCTGGAGGTGGTCGCCTCCACCACGCCGTCATCGGCGACATAGTGCAGCGCCCGATCCAGCACCGGCTCGTCGGCGTCGGCGGGCAGATAGACCATCCAGCCGACCGGAAGCCGTTCCGCCCGCAACTCATCCAGCGGATAGGCGGAGGTGTCGCGCCCCTCGGTACGCAGATGGTGGCGGACGGCGTCCAGCGCCTCCGCCTCCGGCAACGGTTCCGGGCCGATCCGCGCGATGCCCGCCATGGCCAGCTGGTAGTGGGCGGCGTCCAGATCCGGGGTCTCCCCGAAGGCCGCCTCCAGCACCGCCTGGGTGACATCGCGGCGCTCGGCGGCGGCGACGAATTCGGCTACCGCGGAACGCTGTTCGCTCTCCGGGTCCGCGCCGACCAGATCGGCGATCACACCCGTGACGGTGGCGGCGGTCCAGATGCCGGGCACGGCGGGGGCCAGTTCGGCGGCGACAGGCGACGCGCCGCGATACCAGCGGCCACGCTCCCACCAGTAGCAGAAGCTGAGCATGCCGCCGCTCGCGCGGGTGTTCAACACCGGGTTGGCGACCCATTCCGGGGCACCCGCGTAGAGATCCGGCAGCGCGGTGCCCGCGCGGTAGGCGGCCGCCAATTCCGTTGCGTTCCAGACACCTCCGGACAACACCGCGCGGCCACCGGGCAGCAGGTACAGCGACGAACCCGATCGCCGCGAGCCCTCGAACCAGCCGAACGAGGGCAGCACCCGCGGGCCCCATTCGGAGCCGACGGCCACGAACGCCGCGGCGATCGCGGCCCACCGTGACCACAGCACCGGCAGATTCGGGAAATCGTTCACCGAAACCGTAGGGAGATAACCCGATTCGCGATCCGCCCGGGCAGCGGCGGCGGCTTGGCGCGGCGTGCGCGACTGCCGGTCGTCGTGGCGCAGCATCGCGGCCAGCCAGGTGGGCAGCTCGTCACGGGGGTAGGCATCCAGGTCGGCCAGATAGTCCTGGGGCGCGAGCAGCTGGTCGGCGGGGAAGGGCTCGTCGCCGTAGTCGTGATCGACGTCGAGCTCGCCCGTCACGGTCAGACGCAGCTCCAGCCGCCACCACGGATCGCCGAGTTCGGCTGCCAGGCCGCGGTGTTCGGCCACCAGCGCCAGGATTTCGGGCGGGGCGGGCAGCTGGGCGCGGCGCTCGCCGTCATCGGCGTACTCGATACGGGCCCGGTGATCGGTCACCGTGAGCGAGAACGCGGCGTGTACGCGGGTCCAGCCCTCGGGGGCGCGCTCCCGCAGTTCCGCGGCGATGCGGTGCGCCAGGGCGCGGGCGCGCTGGGGAATGTCGGGTTCGGCGGCGGTCATGCTGAAACCGATGTCGGGGGCGGGGTCCGCGTCGACACCGATGACGGTGGCCAGGCCGTCGAAATCCGGTGCGTCCTCGGTCATTTCCGGGATGGGGGTCGGCGCGGAGGCAACAGCCGGGTTCGACTCTGGCGCGCCGACCGGGTTCGACTCGGGCAGGCCCGCACCCAACTCCGGTGCACCGGCCCGGTTTCCGTCATTCTCGTGTGAAATCGTCACGCGCTCTTCTCCGCCGTCAGCTCTGGCTCGACGTATCGAACTCGGCGATCCGGCGAGCCATCTCCGCACGCCAGCGTTCGGCATTGCTGCCGTCCAGCTGACCGGCGAAGGAGCGCTCCGCGGCGGCCACCATGGCATCCGGGACATCGGGGTAGGCGCGGGCGATCGCCCACAGGGCGTCCTTGGTGGGGGCGTCGAGACCGGTCTCGCTGCGCACACCGTTCCCCGCACGGGCAGCGGCCAACGCGGACTCGAAATTGTCACGCAACTGCTCGTCGCTCGGACGGCTACCCCGCACGTCGACCCTCCTCCTGTCGAAAACCAACCGTCAGCATCACATATCGCGCGTGACCGTGCGGTTGCCGAAATCAAAAAAATCGGCGAACTCACACGTCACGGGCCCACGATTATCCGAAAATGCCCGCCCGGCGCTCGGGATCGGCGAGCACGTCGCGGATCAGCAGGCCCAGGTCCGCATCGGCGGGCACGGTGCGATAGCGCACCTCGCACTGCGCGGCACCGGACACACCGACCAGCAAGCGGTTGTAGCCGTGCTGGGTGCGCTCCCAGAAGACGTCCGCGCCCAGGCGATCCACATCGAAGGCTTGATCACCGATGCGCAGCACCAGACCGGACTGGCGGTCGCGGTAGAAGATCACCCGCAGGCCCTCCAGGTTGTCGTACACGCCCGCCAGCGCGCCCGCGCCCACCGGGGTGGCGTGCAGGTCCCCGGTGTTCGGGTCCAGGGTCGCGAATTCGCCGTAGCCGGAATGGGATCGCAGGTAGATGGCGTGGCTCGCGGCGGACTCCGGTGCGGAGGCACGCGGGAATCTGCTCGCGCGGCCACGGCCCTTGTCCGCCGCGCCCGGCTGGCCACCGGGAGCACCGCCCATCGGGCCGCCGGGCGCACCTCCCATCGGGCCGGTCTGTGCGCCGTTGGCTCCGGCACCGTTCGAGACGCCGCCGTTCCAGTCGCCCGGAGTTCCGTTCGGCGCGAAACCGTTCGGCGGCAGGCCGTTCGGCGGGTGCGGCAGCGTTCCGTTGGTCGGGTACTGCGGGGCGCCGTTCGGCGCGCCCGGGTAGCCCGGTGCGTGCGGACCGTTCCCGTTGGGGCCCAACGGCGTCTGCGGAGTACCGCCGGGCTGATACTGCCTGCCGGACGGGTCCTGCGGCATGCCGTTCGGGTAGTGCGGTGCGCCGGACGTGTTCGGCTCCGAGTTACCCCACGGAGTACCCGGAATCTGCGGCCAACCATTGCCATTGGCGCCACCCGGATACTGCGGCCAGCCGCCGGGCGGCGTGACCGGAGGCGTCGGGATGTAGGGCGGTGCGGGGACATAGGGCGGCTGACCCGGCGGGGTCGGATACGGCGGCACCGCCGGAGCCGACGGCATCTGCGGCGCGCCCGGCGCCCCACCCGGATAGCCGGGAGCGCCCGGATAGTTCGAGCCACCGGGGTAGTTCGAGCCGCCCGGGTAGTTCTGGCCGCCTGGGTAATAGGGTCCGGGGTTGTACGGGCCCGGGTTGTGCGGTCCAGGGTTGTTCGGCCCGGGATCGTTGGCGTCCGGCGGCAGCGACCAGGGCGCGGCCTGCTGCGACGGCTGCGGCGTGTACTGCGGGAACGTCGGATTGAACGGATGCACCGGATGCGGCACATGCGACCGCCAGCCCGGGTTCCGGAACCGGTCCTGCTCGTCGCCGGGCTCGGCCACACCCGAATCATCGTGCGGCGGAGCACCATTCGACCCGTCATTGCCGGTGCTCGGTTCGGTCGGCGACTGCTCCCCGATCGGCTTGACCAGTCCGACGCGTGTGCCATCCTCCGAACGGCCGTCACCCTCCTGGCTGCCGACTTCCTCCTGTCGAGGCGGAACGACCGGCCGGGGCAGCGGCCCGGTCCGCTGCCGCTCGCGCGGAACCTCCTGCGTACCAGCCTCTTCGGAACCGTCCAGCGGCCGAGTGACCGGCCGAGGCTCACGAGCGGGCCGCGGCTCCGACGAGTTCTGGCTCTCCGACTCGTCGGAGTTCTTCCGTGCCCTGGCATCCTCGGAGGCGGCCGCCGAGTCGGTGGGCGGAGTGGTGTTCCGGGTCGGGGGTGGGGGCGTGGGGGTGTGCGCCGCGGGCGAGTTGTCCGAGGGGGTGCGGGGCGGGGTCGTGGTGGATTGCGGCGCGTTCGGATCGTGCGGGGGCCGGACCTGGTGGACGGTGATGGTGCCGTCGTCGGCCACGCGGACGCGGTGGTATTCGATCTCGGTGCCCTGGGCCGCGAGGGTGGCGCGGATGTCGTGGCCGACGACGATGCTGGGATCGTCCAGCGGCGAGACGACGATGACCTTCGGGGGGTTGCCGGCGAAGCCGACGCCGGGACGGATCACGCGGTTGGTGGTGGCTCGCAGGACGTCGTCGGAGGCCAGCATGTGGGCTTGCTCGCGCGCCTGCATCGCGGTGCGGACCTGCTGGTGGTGCAGGGTGAAGTCGCGGCCCGCGATCGCGCGCATGCGGCCGAGCTGGCCGCCCCGGCGAATCGCCTCGGGCCGGTCGACCTCCATGTAGCGGGCCAGCGCACCCGGCTCGTTCGGGTCCGGATTGTGCTGCATCACCGCCGCGACCCGCGCTTCCTCGACGGTGAGCGCGTCGGCGACGGCACGTTCCAGCGCCCGCGCCGACATCCCCGCCGGATCGATCCGCAGGGCGCGCGCCAGGTTGTCCAGCGACGTGCGAGTGTGTTCGGCCCCTTCCCACGCCGCCCGCGCCTGCCCGGCCAGCTCGGTGATCTGAGCCCGCACCTCCCGGTCCGCCGGAACATGCTCCACGGCAGGCCCAGCCGCAGGCCACTCCCCCGCCGACTCCGAACCCTCCTGCACCACCGCCGAATTCGCCCCGGCCGCGTGCCCCTCGGCCAGATTCCGCGCCTCCGCAGCAGCGACCCGAGCCGTATCCGACTCCCCCGCAGCGCCCTTGGCCGGATCCTGCTCATGCCCGACAGGCTGGGCCGGGGCCTGCTCCTTCACACCCGACTGGACCGGAGCCTGCTCCTTCACCGCCGACTCAACCGGAGCTTGCTCCCTCACGGCCGACTGGGCCTGAGCTTGCTCGTTCGCGTTGGGCTGGGCCGGAGCTTGCTCCTTCACGGCAGGCTGGACTGAAGCCTGCTCCTTCGCGACGGGCTCGACCGGGGCTTGCGCATTTTCGGAAGGCTGGGCCGGGGCCTGCTCCTTCACGGGGGGCTGGGCCGGGGTGGGTTCTTTCGCGTTGGGGGTTGGTTCGGTCGGGGGGCGGTGGGGTTGGGTCTGGGTGGGGGTGGGTGCGTCGGGGTCGTGGGGGCGGACGGGTTGGGTGGTGATGGTGCCGTCGTCGGCGACGTGGAGGTGGCGGTAGTCGATCGGGATGTTCTGGGCGGCGAGGCCGTCGCGGATGGTTTCGCCGAGGACGAGGCCCGGGTCTGCGAGGTGGGTCACCACGACGACACCGGCAGGGTCTCGGGTCAGGCCGACGCCCAGGCCCATGCGCTGGGCGGTGGTGTTGGCGATGATGTCCTCGGCGGCTTTGTGATTGGCCGCTTCACGCAGGTGGAAGGCTTCCTCGGTGTGGGCGCGGTGGGCGGCGACGTGCGTGCGCATCTCGCCGTGGAGGGCCTTCAGCACCGGCATGCGGGCCTCGGCGGCGGCGACCTTCGCCCAGTACTCCGCGTGCGCCGGACCGGTGACGCCCTTGCCTGCCAGCCAGCTCTCGATATCGGCCATCTCGGCGGTGTACGCCTGCCGGACGACGTCGGCCACCTGGTTCGGGGACATGTCCGCCAGCTGCCGGTCCAGCGCGTCGAGCCGCTCCGCGCGCTGTTGCGGCGTCAGGGACTCGTCGTTGCGCAGCCCGTGCGCGACCATGTCGTGCGCCTGCTGACGCAGGGCCTGATGGGCGGCCGCGGCCGCGTGGTCCTCGTCCACCGCGTGCTGCATGAGCTCGGTGATCTCGGCCTCGACCCGCGCGTCGGCCGGGACATGCTGCTCGGGCGGGCCGACCGGCTCCCAGCCCTCGGCCAGGTCCGAACCATGCTGGGCGGCAAGAGGATCCGCTGCGACGGGATCGAGGGCGGCCGGATGAACGACGGCGGTGTCGTTCGCACCACGCTCCTCGACCGGCTGCTGCTGCGGCTGCTCGACTGGTCGCTGCTGCGCCTCAGCTTGCTGCGGCTTGGCCTGCTGCTGCGGCTCGGATCGGTTCTGCTCCGGTTCGGACGGCGACTGCTTTTGCGTTGTGCCGGGGTCGGTTTCGTGCACCGTGGTGGTCGACTCGCGGGGTTTGGCGTACGCCTCGCGGGGGTCCGGGGTGGGGGTCGCGGCGTTGTGGCCGCCCGAACCGGGTTGGTTCGGGGTAGGGGTGGCGGGGGTGCCGGACGGGTCGCCGGGGTCGGCTTCCGGGGGCTTGCGGTAGGACTCGCGAGGATCGGGGATCGGGTCGGGCGGGGTGTGGGCGTTGATGAAGTCGGCGAAATCCTCTGCGCGGCCCAGGGATTCGGTGGCGATGCGCAGGGCGGTGACCGCGCCGTGCGGGTCGCCGTTGGGGTGGCGGGGTGCGGCGGCCTCGAGGGCGTCGAGGGTGGCGGGGGTGAGGTCGTCGCGGGCGGCGGTGAGGCCGGTTTCCTCGGTCAGGCGGGTGAGGGCCTGGTCGACGGCGGCACGGGCGTTGTCGACCGCGCGGGCGGCGGCGGCACGCGGGGTATCGGCGGCGATGGCGGCGTCGACCTCGAGATGCTCGCGCTGCGCCTCCCAGCGAGACATCCGGTCCTGGGCTTCGCGCTGGGCGTCGGCGTCGCCCGCCGCCGTGGCACGGGCCAGATCCTGCTGTGCCGCGGCGAGTTCGCGGTCGGCACGCGCCTTCGGCGCCTCGGCGGCGCGGGCACCCTCGGCCGCGTCGTGCTCGGCGCCGGCGAGGAATTCCTGGGCGGATTCGTAGCGGTGCACGGCGTCGCGGATGGAGGTCAGCTCGGGCGTCCAGACACCGCCGCCGTCGCCGGGCAGCCGCGACATCCAGTCGATCTGCTGGATGACCTGGTCCAGGTCACCCGAGTGCCAGCCCACCGCCGAGGCATCCACGGCGTTCGCCAGATCGGCTCGGGCACTGTCGACTTCACGCTGCCAGACGTCGACGGGCGTCTCCGCCGGACCCGCGGCGCCCTCCACCGTCGTGCGCAGCGCCGACTCCAGATCCCGGACCCGCTGATCGGCGCGGTTGTATTCGCCCGCCGCCCGCTCGAGCTCGCCGATCCGCGTCTCGTAGTCCGACAGGTGACCGCCCTCCTCGGCGGTGCGGGTACGCAGGTATTCGACGGTCCCGTTCAAGTGTCCCGGCGTCAGGTCGCTGTCCACCAGTGGCCGGTTGTCCTGCAACCACATTCGATCCTTGGCCCGCTCGCGGCCGTCGTGCGCGAGCGCCAGGTCATGGCGGGCCGCGGCCAGGTCGGCCGCCAATTCCCCTGGCGTGCGCGGCAGTTCGGGCGGACGCCAGGGCTCGGTGAGCTTGTTGTGCTCGTCCGCCAGCCGCTGCAGGGCGTCGATATCGGCCTCGCGGGCAGCCACTTCCGCGCGCATGCCCTTGATCAGGCCATCCAGCTCGGCGGGCTTGGGCCGCTCGTGCTTCTCGATCTTGCCGTCGCGGTAGACCTCGTACACCTGGGCCGAACGGGCGTGGCGGACCTGCTTGACCACCTCGTCGAGCTCGTCCTGCGACAGCGGCCGGTGACTCGGCCCCGGATCTTCGCCGCGCAGCACGTGCCCCAGCTGCTCGGGCGAGAGCCGGTCGTGCAGATGCTTCAGATTGTCTCGATACAGCTTGACCATGCGGTCCACGTCGTGGACGTCGACACCCAGCAGCTGCGACCAGACTCCCGCCGCCCGCGAGGGGTTGTCGGAAACCGGTGGCTCACCGAGGGATTCGCTCATCAGGCGCTTCAGGATGGCCGGCGCCTTCTCGTCCCCGATGGCGACCACACCGTCCGCGGCCCGCGGATCGCTGTACTCGTCGTAGCGCATGCCCGCCCGGAACGGATCCAGTTCGGCCAGCGTGTGCGCGTACTCGGCCAGTGCGGCCAGCAGTTCCGGGCGATCACCCGAACGCTTCAGCACATCGTTGATCGCGTGCAGCAGCGCCTTGGGTTCGACGCTCCCGGGATCCGGCCCGTAGCCGACGATCTTGCCTTTTTCCTTGATATAGCCCTTGCTGTACAGCTCGGCGGGATCGATCCCGAGTCGGCGCGCCAGCCGGTCCCGTGCCTCCAGCACCGCCTTCTCATCGTTGTTCTTGCGCAACACCTCCGCGTAGTCGAGCAGATCCTCGATGCGCTGCATCCGGCGCACGCGGTGTACGCTCGGATCACCCATCGCCTCGGCCAGCTTCTGCGGGGTCAGCTCGTCGGGGTGCAGGCCCAGGGTGTGCGCGAGATTGCCGAGCCGCTGATCCAGATCGTGGAAGTTGTCGATGGCGTCGCTGCTGCGGATGAAGTCGGCCATGCCCTCGATCTGCGCCGCCCGCAGGGCATTGTCGTGGCGCAGCGCCTCGATGGTCGCCGCCAGCTGATGCGGTTCCGGCCCGAGGTCCATGGTGTAGACCGACAGCCGCTTGGCGACCGCATTACGTTCGTTCCGAACCACATCCGGGTCACGGGGCACGGCACCGGCCGGGTCCGGGGTGTGCGCCGGGACGGCCGCGTCGTGCTCGTGCGGCTGAACCACCCGCCACGGTTCGGTGCCCTCGCGCACCATGAGCACCGGGGTGCGCTCGCCGTTGCTTTCCAGCTCGTGGAAACGGGCCTGCGGCGGCAGCGCCTCGCGAACCACGATATGGCCCGCGTCATCCGTGCCGATGACACGGTAATCCAACTGCAGCTCACCGCGATTGAGCATCTCCCCCAGATCGGGGTGAGCGGCCAGCGCCGCGGCCAGGCGGGCGTCATGATCGTCGTCGCTGCGGATCACGACCAGGCGGTTGGGGTCACCGGGATGCTCGCCCGGCCGCACCCCGACACCGTCCTCGAGCATGGTGCCGCCGCGCGCCTCCAGCCAGGCGTGCGCGGAACGGTCGCCGAGCTGCCCGACCTGGTCCCGGGCCGCGCCGTCCAGATCGATGAAATGCTCTGTCGCCTGGGTGAATTCGAGCAGTTTCGCGGCATCGTCGCGGACCTGCATGCGCAGATCGGCGATGGTGTGCTTCAGCTGATCCGGATTGTGCTCCGACGGCACCAGATCGCCCAGATCGACTCCGAGCAGCTGCGCCCAGTTGGAGCGCTCCTCGCGAATCTGGTCGCGCCGCAACGCATCCTCGAAGAGCTCGCCCTCTTCGCTCTGCATGAAACCGGGTTCGGGATCGTCGAAGTGACGCGCCCACTCGCCGCCGTTGTTGACACCGGGATGATCCAGCGCCGTGACGCGAGGCTTCTTGGGCTGATAGGCCCGCGCCTGGATATCGTCGGGCGCCCCGATGCGCTCCCGGCGGATCGCCGCGCGCTTGGCGCGGTACTCCAGCTCCTTGACCTCGCGGTACTCGCGCACATACCGGCCCAGCGGATCCTTGTCGTTGATGCCGACATCCCGGAACGGAACCAGCGCGTCCTCGACATTGAAACGCTCGGCGGCGTCCCGCAGCGCCTCGATGGCACCGGCGCGGCGCATGAGCTCGTAGGTGGCCTTGTCGACCGCCTGGCGCAGGGCGGCGGGGTCCTCGCTGGTGAGGTCGATACCGTGGCGGGCGGCCAGCTGCACCAGATCCGTGAGGGCGGCATCGCGGGCCTCGATCGCCTCGGCCACCGGCTGTGGCACATCGGCGGCCAGGCGGTGCTCCGGCGGGGCCTGCAACTCGGGATCGCGACGCGGCGGCGGCGGGGTTTCCTCGTAGGTGTCGGGGTGGCTGAGCCGGAAGAGGGCGACGCTCTCCGCGTGCTCCGCCATCTCCGCCGCGCTGTGCGTGCGGTTGGGCTCGGTGTTCCAGGGCTGGTATTCGCCGCCGTCGCGGGTCCGCATCGGGCGGATGTCGGCCGAGACGTCGGCGATCTTGCGGGTCAGGTGCTTGAGCAGCGGCATCTGCTCGCGCACCTTGAGGATGGTCGCGACTTCCTTGACGATGCGCGCCGGGTTGATCTTGATGGAGTGCCAGTCCTCGTGAACCAGACGACCGCCGAGCTCGATCAACGCCTGCTGTCCCTGGCCGTCGAGACCGGAGCCGGACGGGTATTTCGGTGTGTGCGGGTCGAATCCGCCCTTGAGACGGTTCCACAGCCAGCGCACCAGACCCGGCTTCTCGGTCTCCGGGACCGCCACGGTCTTCTTCGCTGCGGTGGGCAGGCCGGGACGGTCGACCACCTCGACATGCCGATTGCCCGCCGCGTCCTCGGTCACCTTCAGGTGTACGCGGCGGCCCTCGGACTCCAGCACCAGATGCTGACCCTCGGCCGGATCCGGAACGTGATGGACCGCCGCCATCAGATCCGCGACATCCGCTGCGCGGCGCAGAGTCTCGGCGCGCAACTCGTCGAGCGTGCGGGCGGCGTGCTCGGGCTGCACCAGGGCCGGGTCGACCCCGAGCAGGCGGGCCCACTCGTCGCGAGCCTCGGCGAGTCGCTGGCGATCACGCGGGTAGGAGTGCTCGTGCAGATCGATGACATTGCGCAGCGCTTCGACGGCACCGGCGCGCAACAGGTTTCGGTACTGCAGGTCGCCGACGACCTCCGAGAGCCGGGCGGGGTGCAGATCCTCGGGGCGCAGGCCCAGCCGGTCGACGAGTTCCTGGCGCAGCTCGTCGAGCGTCAGGGTGCGCGGTTCCCCGTGTGCCACCGGGTGATTCGCGTCCGACCAGGGCTCCAGCCCGAGATGGGACGGCTGCTCGCCGGGCACCGGCTCGGAGCGGCGGGGCGCGAACCGCTCCCGGTTGTCCAGCCTGCTGAAATCCTCGGGGCGGGGAGTACGCGGCGGCACACCCCGGTCGGGATCACCGAAATTGCCGTGCGCGCGGGCGTTCTCGGCGACGTCGCGGAAGGCCGCGAGCGGATCGCGGTTGCCCAGCGCGCGATCCAGGCCGAAGGCTTCGCGCAGCTGATCGCCGTAGGCGCGCTCCTCCGGGGTGTGCTGGCGCAGGCTCGGCGTGGCGCCGCTGCGGCCCAGATAGTCCGCGACCGCGTGCATCGCCGCCGACGCCGCGACCGGATCACGCGGCACGAGTACCGGATCCGCGCCCGGATGCGGAATGGCG